>JASJGW010000001.1:0-3778 GCA_033791305.1 Gammaproteobacteria bacterium
AGCATCTATATACATAGTGTGAGGTATGATTTCGTGGCTTCCCAATCCACGATGATAGAGGTGTTTATGGGTAACCGGTTGATTGAACCGGAAGGAGGTTGTCATGGGAAGTATTCATCAGGTCGAGGTCGTGGTGCATGTTGATGGTGCACTGAGTGACGGCCAAAGGTTAGATCTGGTTAGTCATCTGAAGGGTTGTAACGGTGTCGAGGATGCCCGTTTCACACCAGGCCGCAATCACTTGATGTTGATTGGCTATGACCGTGACCAGTTGCATTCACAGGATGTGCTTGGCTACGTCAGAGAGGCTCACGCGACGGCAGAGCTGGTTGGGCCGTAACGCAAAGCGCACATAACAGGAGGCGGTGACGGTAGCTGCGGACTGCCGTCATTCAGGGTTATGATATCCTTATTCTTGTCTCCACTCAAAATGTAACCATGCACAAGTTGCAGATAATCAGGCTGTTTCGAATAAAAAGTCTTGCTGCCGTCCTTGGATTGGCGGGTTGCTTCTGTAGCATCAATGTTGCGCTGGCCGCCGATGATTTGCTTGAACATGGCAGGTATGTCTTTTATGCCGCCGGCTGTATTTCATGTCATACCCGTGATCAACTGATGGCCGGAGGGCGGCCGATTGTTACACCGTTTGGGACATTCTTTCCGCCTAATGCTACACCACAGCAGAAATACGGCATTGGTGCCTGGAGCGAAGATGATTTTGTGCGCGCCTTGCGTGAAGGCTTGAATCCGCAAGATGAACACTATTACCCTGCGTTTCCATATCCCTCTTACACCAGGATGACGCATCAGGATATGCAGGCCCTGTATGCCTATCTAATGACGCTACCAGCGTCCTCCAGGGTAATCCCGCCGCATAATCTTCACTGGCCTTTCTCCTCACGTTCAATGATGTGGTACTGGAAGGCGCACCGGTTTACACCGGGAGAGTTTTCGACTAACCCGGAAAATTCAACACAGTGGAACCGGGGTGCATATCTTGCCGATGCACTTGGACATTGTGGTGAATGTCATACTCCGCGTGACTATCTGGGTGCCCCTCATCGTGACCGCTACCTGGCTGGCACCTGTACTGGGCCGGACGAAGAGCGGGTGCCCAATATCACGCCGGACAGAAAGACGGGCATCGGCAACTGGACATACGATCAACTGATGACATTTCTGAGAACAGGGAAGAGACCCGATGGCGTTTTCACCGGCAGGCTCATGGCAGAGGTTCTGGGCACCAGTTGCATGCGGCTGACCAGGGACGATCTGCATTCACTGGCGATCTACCTGCAGTCATTGCCGCCGATTCACAATGACCTGAATACCCTGTGTGCACCATTTGATGACTCTTTCATGTACGAATGATGCAATTGACACCTGTTATTTGACTTCCCTGTGAACCACACCCACGGAATGCCCAATCGCATTCCCTGATACAAGGGGTTTGGCCTTCGTGTTGTTACGTTTATACAGCCCGCTAGATCCATGGTTTGATAAACCCTGGCATCCGGGTGATTTCTAGTAAGTCGATCCTGAAAACGACAACCTGGACAGTCTCGTACCTCAAGACAACCTTTCCTGCCCTTCTCTGCCATGAAAGGCCTGCTGGTGTTACTTGACTGCCTTTTGACAACACTCGCCAAACTCCTGTGACCTGGCGGGGCCAAGGCCATCGTCACCGACAGCCTGCTCATAAAACAGCAACTGCTGGTCGTTAACCGGTCTCGGCAACGCGCACCCAATCTGACTGTGATTGACCGGTTGCTGCTCGGCTTCTGGTCGCTATTTATCAGCCCACACCGTATTTGAAGAGTTGCGATCATTCTCAGACCCTCGGTAGTACTGAACTTCCACGATATGCTTAAGAAACGCAGGTATCGAATTCTGTATACCTCGCGCAGAAAAGGAAATCCGTGACGAAACCATTAACCGTCGCGCTGACCTCAACCAATTCCGGTAGAAATCTCTTTGCCGTGGGCTATACCAGTTGCCAGTAACCACCTGAACAACACTTCGCCACACACACCTAATTCAGCGCATAAACAGGCATTCGCACCCACAGGCACCGCAAGCCGAATCCTGCTGGCACGATAAGTGCTTTCTGAATAAAACAGACGACCACTGGCTCGATATCCAAGCACCTGGCCTGCCAGCAGCAGCCCGACGTGGCGGACCGGTATTGTGCAGTGCGTCCTGTGGACGGTATGCCAGGGCAACTGCGTCGACAAACCGGATAACACAATGAAATACATATTAATTATCTACATGCGCAGAAGGGGAAAAGTGGCCTGCCTGCCTCCTGATGTTCGTATTTACGGACTTGGGCCCGTATGTATCTGACAACGCAATATCGCGGGATGTACCTCGCTGTGCTGGTCACTGTTGTGATCGGTATGGCCAGTCTGTCGGGTGTTCTCAGGCAAGTGCAGGGCTGGTGCTATGACCAGTTTGTAAACGTCGCACCACTAATTAATACAGTTAATAATCAGTTAGTTGTCGTTGAAGTCGCGGCACAGGGGGCAACCTTGGGCGAGGAGGACTGGATGCTGCTGCTGGATACTGTCCAGGGTCTGGGTGCCAGGCAGGTGGTGCTTTCCGAACTGCCGCCGCAGGCCGGGGCGGCATTTTTCGAGCAGCTGCGTAATTTCAGCAATGTGGTAGTTGGTCGCCCCCTTAAAAGACAAGAAAATGGCGTTGAAAAATTGACGATTGACGCTTGGCCAGCCGCCTTAGCAGGGGCTGACATCCCCTTCGGGGTCATGGCATTACCAGTAGCCGATCACGGCATCAGCCGTGCGTTTACCGCTCGCATACTGGTTGACGAAGGCAGGTTGCCATCACTGGCCGTAGCCACAGCGCAGGCACGTGGCATGTCCATACCGCCGGGGAACAAGTATCTGATCAATTTCCATGACGGCCGGGACGTCTTGCCGAGGATTTCTGCAACCCACGTACTCAACAATGCCCTGATTCCGGAACTGGTTGCGGGACGGACGGTGCTGATCGGGATGGCGCCCGGCATGGGCACGCCCGGTATACACACACCCATCAACCGTGGCAAAGAGCCGCTGTCCCTGCTCAAGTTCCAGGGTTATGCGCTGAATACCCTGCTGGACGGGACGGCGATTCGCGTAGCCGGCCCGGCGTGGCTGTTCGGGCTGTTGCTGATAACGGCCTTTGCAAGCCTGTTTATCTATCAATGGCTAAATGTGCGGCCGGGTGGCTGGTTCACCGTGGGCATGCTGCTGCTCTACTCGGGTGTTGGCTGGTTCCTGCTGCACTATCTGTGCATCTGGGGCCCAGTACTTGAATTGACCCTGAGCCAGATATTCCTGTACCTGCTGATCGCCAGGCTCAAGATGACCCTGAATGAAAGCGCCTTGCGAAAACTGATCGCCGACAGTTCGGGCAAATTGCACGCCAGCGCGATCCCGGACAACTTCTACAACTCACCTGAACACTGGACACAGGTCATCACCCTGGTTGACCAGGTGCTGCATCTGCGGCGCCTTATCTTTCTCGAGAAGATCAAGGGTGATCACCGGGTACAGGAGGTGAAGGCGCTCAATTGTTCAATTGATGTGATTGATGAGCGCCGGCGTGACTATGAGCGCACGCCTTACAGCACGGCAATCGCCGAAGGCGGGCCGATCCTGCTGGAAAAAACTTATCTGAAACTGTTGGATGACGAAGAGGAGGATCAGTACCTTGTGCCGCTGATCTTTGCCGGGGACGTACTCGGCTTCTGGGCATTTGGGGTCGCCCCGTTAAA
>JASJGW010000002.1:0-4112 GCA_033791305.1 Gammaproteobacteria bacterium
CACCCGGATAACGACCCACTCGCGAGCCCGGAGACCGGCCTGAAGTTTCGTGACCCTATTGCGGAGGGCAATACAGGCAGGTTATTTGCTCACCCTGTCATTCTCCTTCCGCAACAGCCAGGACTTCAGCACGGGGTGGTGCTGTGGCATGGAGAATGCGTTGTATACCTGTTTATCAGCTTTTTTTACTGCGTCATTCCTCGCACTGACGGTACCCGGTGCCTATGCGGACACCGAACAGTCGGAGAATATCCTGGTTACCGCTACCCGTCTTGATCCGGGTAACGGCAAGGCACGCGGCAATACCACCATCATCACGGCGGCTGATATAGAAAAAAGTACCGCCCGCACCCTTTCCGAATTACTGGGCCGGGAGGCCGGCGTACTGACGCGCAGCCTGTTCGGCAATAACGCGACGGCGGCTTCGGTCGATATACGCGGATTTGGCGCTACCGCCACACAAAACACGTTGATTCTGCTCGATGGACGCCGCCTGAACGACGTCGATCTTTCCAGCGTGGACCTCAGTGTCATTCCCCTGCAAAGCATCGAACGTATAGAAATCACCCGTAACAGCGGTGCCGTACTCTACGGTGACGGAGCCGTTGGCGGTGCCATCAACATCATTACCCGGCAACCGGAAATGGCTGGGACCTCCGCCTTTATCAAGGCTGGTGCCGGCAACCTGGATACCCGGCAACTGGATGCGCAAATCAGTCACAATACCGGGCCGCTATCAGTGTTCCTTGGCGCACACGGAGTCAGCAACGACGGCTACCGTGACAATAACAATCTGGACCAGAAGAGCCTGAACGCGGATATTCGCTATACCCATAACAACAGCCAGTTCTTCCTGAAGTCCCGCTGGTTCGATCAGGAC
The DNA here is from genome assembly GCA_033791305.1 of Gammaproteobacteria bacterium. GTDB lineage: Bacteria > Pseudomonadota > Gammaproteobacteria > UBA9214 > UBA9214 > UBA9214. Next base: position 881 of record JASJGW010000002.1, read on the forward strand.
ATGGACCTGCCGGGTGTGCGCAAGGTCAATCCGGGGCTGGGGATCAACCAGCTACGCAACAACCGCACTGGAACCAACACACCCCGAGACTATGCCGATCAGGATGGTTACAGCATCAACCCGGGAATCAACCATTACTGGGACAACGGGTCCGAGGTCGTCATTGATTTTGGTTACCGTAAGAAAAATCAGAAATCCCTCTTTGACGACTATGATTTCGGCGGCCTGTTTGCCAACTACCTTGACACTGACCTGGACACCTGGTCATTCACACCACGCATCATCACACCACACCGGGTGTTTGGCAGACCGGCGCAGACAACTGCCGGCATGGACTATTACGACAGTGACTATGATTCAGACCGGTCCCTGAACAAAAGCACCGACAATCAGCCTATCCACCGCCTGCACATTGACCAGAAATCAACCGCCATCTATGCAGACACGACCATCGCCACCACGCCCGGTATCACTGTCAACCTGGGTGCCCGCCTGCAATGGGTCAAACTGGATGCCAAAGACCAGTTTGATCCTGATGCGCCGGGTGCCGGGGACGCCTTTGAAAGCGGCGCGCCGGATTACGATGACAGCGAACGTGTGCACATGCTGGAAGCGGGCATCGAAAAGCAGTTCACACCCAGTACCGCCGCCTATATGAAATGGACCCGTAGTGCACGGGTCACCACCGTGGATGAATTGTTCGAGTTTGACCCAAGCAGTTTTACCCGTGTGTTTTCACCCCTGGATCCGCAAATCAGCAACGGCTTCGATATTGGCACCCGCTATCAGGTAGACAGAACCGCCTTCACCATCAATGCCTATTACATGCGGCTCAAGGATGAAATCCATTTCAATCCGGTCACCTTCGAGAACATCAATCTTGACCCGACCCGGCGCTATGGCCTGGAACTGAGCGGCAGCTGCGATGTCAGCGATCGCCTCCGACTGCAGGGAAACTACACCTACTTGCGCTCCAAATTCCGCGACGGGCCCTTCAGTGGAAAAAATGTGCCGCTGGTGCCGGAAAATACCGCCAGCCTGACGGGCATCTGGAAGCAGTCACCGGCGACCGACCTTGTCGTTGCAGCCAATTTTATTGACAACAAATACTTTGACAATGACCAGTCGAACACCTTTACAGAGAAGATCCCCTCCTACTACACAATCGATGCGAAAATCAGCCATCGTTACCGGGGGTTCCGGTTGACGGCCGGGGTCAACAATATATTCGAGGAAAAGGCCTACGATTACGGCGTCAGCAGCACATTTAGTCCCGGCGTGTACAACGCCTATCCCTTACCGGAAAGGACTATACTGTTCACCGTGTCAAAAGCATTGGGTAACTGGCATTGATCAGTCTTAACATCAAGTGGTTCCTGGGCCTGTCAGTCGCGGTGCATGCCGCGGCACTGGTTGCCTGGCTGCCGACCGAACACAAGGTTGGTCATTCCGGCCAGACACTGTTGCTGGCTGTCAGGAACCATACCGGTGAGGCAGTGCAGCAATCGCAGATTCCGGCTGAAACGCACACGCAACCCTCCACTGACAATATACCTCCACAACCACCGGTTGACCCGTCACCGGTGGTTACTGCAGCACCGGTCAAACAACAACCGGTTAAACACCCGATTGTACGGCAGCGGGCAGACCCATCGGTACCGGTGCAGGACAGCACACCCCGCCCCGCGCAAATCGCACAGACCGCCAGCAGCAGCATTTCCCCCAAGGAACTGGACCAGCACCTGCGTGCCTGCGTGATGGACCTCATCACCCGGCAACTGAGCTACCCGGCCATCGCCCGCCGCAAGGGCTGGCAGGGCGTGGTCAGGCTGGAGTTGCATATTGAGCCGGATGGGCGAATATCAGACCTGCATATCGACCAGACATCCGGTTATGCCGTACTCGATAAAGCCGCACTGCAATCATTGCAACTGGCCAACATACCGGATGCTGTGCAGTGGTTAGACGGTGAAACCGTGGACATCGTCGTCCCGGTCGAATACCGGTTGGTCGATGGCTGACATGGGCAACCGTCTCTCGAAAATCTATACGCGTACCGGCGACGATGGCAGCACCGGACTCGGCGATGGCTCACGCACCGGCAAGGACAGCCCGCGCGTCGAGGCCATGGGTACGGTTGACGAGCTCAACTGTGCCATCGGGATACTGCTGTGCCACAGCCTGCCGGATGCAATACAGTCAGCGCTGACGGATATCCAGCACTCACTGTTTGATATCGGCGGGGAACTCTGTATTCCGGGCAGCACGGTCATCACAGCAGACAGGGTGGACACCCTGGAAGAACTGCTGGACGCACTGAACGCAAACCTGGCACCCCTGAAAGAATTCATCCTGCCCGGCGGCAGTCCGGCTGCTGCAGCCTGTCACCAGGCACGGGTTGTGTGCCGACGTGCGGAACGGCGCTCCTACAGCCTGGCAAAAAACGAGACCATTAACCCGGTCTCCCTAAAATACCTGAATCGCCTGTCCGATCTCCTGTTTGTCATGGCCCGATACCTCAACAAGGAAGCCGGTAGGCCGGATGTTTTCTGGAAGCACGAACGTAGTAAATAATCTCATTGGTTTATGCAACTGATAACAGCGCTACAAGCGACTCTTGCAAGGTGTCTATTCGTCCAGCAGCGCTGTGTTTATGCTTCGCGCTTAAGTGGGTACAGGTGAGAATCGCGGCTAGACGCTGCTCACACAGGTGTTCCGCTTCGCTCAGGATCCTGTGAGTTCAATCTGGAAGGTATTATACGCCCTGCTCAGCACCCCTCCTGGAGCTTAGTACGGAGGTCGGGGTGATGGCCGGAATCTCCTTGATCTTCTCATAGGTGAAGCCATCGTATACCACAACTTTATTGCCGCCCCATGAAGAGACAAACAGATGTGCGCCTCTCGCCGTAAACTCGGGGTGCACTGCGGCTTCGCCGACCTTGATCTGCTTGATGACCTTCAGCTTCTCCACATCGATTACGTAGATGTAGTGATGGGTCTTCTTGTCGGCGATAACCGCATCCGACAGCACGTGCGGTGCGCCGGGGTGTTTGCTGGCGAAGAGGCCGCCCGCTGACAGCGGGTTGTATTTACTTGAAGTCGGTATATTGGCAATGTGTTCCATCGTGGCCGGATTGAAGGCGGTTACCGTACCCTTGCCACGGTTGGTCTCAAAACATACCTCGCCCCAGCATACACTGGCGTGCGGTACCGGATCCGTGCCGATGGTGCC
>JASJGW010000003.1:0-20944 GCA_033791305.1 Gammaproteobacteria bacterium
GCCGATTCTCAATCCGATCGAAATGGGCATGCCCGACGAGCAAACGGTGGAAAACAAGCTACGGGGTATTGCTGAATACCGCAGCGCCTTTGCCACGGCATTCCCCGACGATGAGCCCGCTATCAGCTACCAGAATATTGCCGAAGCCATAGCAAGCTTTGAGCGCACCTTGATAACACCGGCCCGTTTCGATGATTTCATGAATGGTGATGCTGCGGCATTAAGCGCGGCCGAGCAACGGGGCCTTGATACCTTTATCAAGGTTGACTGCCGATCCTGCCATGATGGAATACTGCTCGGTGGCGAGACCTATGAGCCTCTCGGCAAGGAACATCCCTATGAAAACCAGGCTGACCAGGGTATGTACACGGTCACGAAGGATGAGGATGACCGCATGTTTTTCAAGGTAGCACCGCTGCGCAATGTGGCCTTAACGGCCCCGTATTTCCATGACGGAAAAATACCAACTCTCGATGAGGCTGTGCGCAAGATGGGAAAGCTGCAACTGGACGAAGAACTCTCTGATCAGCAGGTGAGTGATATAGCATATTTTCTGAAGGCATTGACGGATAAAAACAGGGAACAGTACCTTAAGTAAGGTCAATGTTTTCTTGACGTATTCCGGTTTTGTTGCCCTCCTTTTTTGGTGCATTGTCCTAAAATCATCCTGAAAATCCGCGATATCGCCTATACGTCTTTATCCAGGTCAGCCTGGGATAATGGGCAGGGAGGTAGCCGATACAACCGGGGGTTCACGCAGTCATGAATACTGATTAGTCCATACTCAAGCGTTTGTGGTTTAACGAGCATTGCCAGGCAAGCAACCGCTTGCTGAAATAAGCGCCAGGCGTTATCCACTGTAGCTGTCCGGTGTTGCGCACAGCGTGACTGCTCACATGGTCAGTACAACCTTTCCCTGAACATGGCCTGCTTCAACAAGCTGGTGTGCCTGTGCAGCTTCCGCCAGGGGCAGTGTCGTTGATACCAGTGGCCTGAGCTTTCCATCGGTGACCAGTTCTGCGCAGCGGTTCAGTATTTCACCCTGGTGTCTGCGCGCTTCCGGAAGGTCTTGCAGCATGGGTGTCAGCATGAGAGTAAAGCTGATGCTCAGGTTTCTGTTACGGGCATTTTTCCAGTTAACGTCATTGCCCGGGTCCAGTAGTGTGACCACGTGGCCATAAACGCTGGCGGCATTCAGACTGCGGCGAAAGGTATCGCCACCAATGGTATCCAGTACGACATCCACACCGCGCCCGGCAGTCCATTCCATGATGGCGTCGGTGACGTCACAGTCCCGGTAGTGGATGATATGGTCGGCTCCCAGTTGTCGGACGAGTGTGGCCTTTTCCGGCGTGCTTACCGTGGTCGCTACCTGCGCGCCGACTGCTTTTGCCAGCTGGATGGCGACATGTCCGACACCCCCGGCACCGGCGTGGACCAGAATCGTTTGACCGGCAGCCAGTCCGGCGCGATCGAAAAGTGCCTCCCAGGCAGTGATGAGTACCAGTGGCAGGGCGGCCGCTTCCTCAAAATTCAGCGTGGGTGGCATGGGCTCGGCTGCGGATTCTTCCAGTACCGTGATTTCTGCGTAATTGCCGGGTGCTCCACCCAGTCCGCCATGACAGAACCAGACGTCATCGCCCGGTTGAAAGCGGCTGGCACCGGCGCCTGTCTCGATGACCGTGCCGGCACCGTCGCAGCCAGGGATGGCCGGCAGTGCGGCGGAGAACAACATGCCATTGTTGCGCAGCTTGGTGTCAACGGGATTGATACCGGCGGCCTTTACCCGGACCTTGACCTGGGTGGCTGTGGTGATTTCGGGTTCAGGAGTGTCGACCAGTTCCAATGCCTCGGCGGCCGGGCCGGTTGCTGTCATGTGGATGGCTTTCATTATGGTGTTATAGCATGGGCAGGTGCAGGGAGTGAAATGGATTGCGGCTACGATCCGTTCCCGCGTGTGTGTATAGGTGCATGAACGTTCGCAGGATACGCTTCGCAAGTTCGGCATATCCTACGGGTCGGGTTGTCCGACCCAGGGCAGCGGTGTGAACGGTCCGAGTGCTTCGCGCCGCCACCAGTTACCGGTCTGTTCCCGTTCGGCGCTGTCGGTGAAGTTATATCGATACGCTTCAACCCGAATATAGCGTGGCGGGTTGTCCGCGAACGGATTGTGCTGCAGCAGTGCCGTAGCGGTTGGTGAATTGTCCAGCAGTGCCATCAGGAAATGACCAAACCAGGGTACGTGCCGGGGGTGCAGTGTAACGAACCACATCTGCCAGTCGAGTCGCGGCTGGTGAGGCATAATAAATTGCGGACGCTCATCCAGGGCATCCGGCTTGTATTTGAAACGGTATGGTTTCCATTCCTGGCCATCGTGTGAGCCCAGCACTTCGAGTTCGATACGTTCGGTCGTCATGGTCGGGAAAATATGGTACTTGTTGGCAATGCTGTAGGTCAGTGCATAGTTGAGTACGGTGCCAGTCACACCGGTGAATTTGCGCATGGTGGCCAGTTCATAGAGCTTCAGTGTGCTGGTGACCAGGATGAAAGTCGCGAGTATCCCGACTGCAAACCGACGCAGGGCGACCGTCCTGCCTGCAGGTGCCGGTTGCCATGCGAGGCGTGTGCCGATGCGTTGTGGCAGCACGCGTTGCAGTGCCCGGTCATCGAACAGGAACAGGCAGAGTACAATTGTCAGGAGGTTGATCCAGTTGTGGTTACTGGTGAGGATGATCAGCACTTGCCAGAAGATGGTGATCCAGGCGGCCGCAAAGCGCCAGCGCCGTGGCAGGAACATCATGAACGGCACCACCAGTTCAACGAACAGGGTGCCACCGGTGCCGAAACGCAACAGCCATTCCGGGAACTGGTGTACATACCAGGCCACCGGGTTTGGCAGTGGCTGTACCTCAAAATAGGTGTCCAGCGCAGTGAGGTTCGCCCAGGCTGGATCACCGATGGAGAGCTTGGACAGTCCGGACATGAAGCGCAGCCGAAACAGCAACCAGCGAAACAGCAGGATGACCACGCGTGATTGCGGGGTCAGGAAAATAGCCAGGAAACCGGATTCAAGAAGTAATATATCCCATTGAAAATTAAGAAAAGGATGGCTGGCATGAAACAGGGACAGGTACAGAATGAAAGCACTTATCAGTGCCGGTCGTGTCCAACGGTCGAATATGATCAACAGGGCTGCGACCCCCCCAAGGATGGCCGCGCCGACCAGTGCCGGGTCACTGGCGTTGAGCCAGAACAGGGTGGGTAATTGCAGGTAACGCGCGCTGCCGGTATCCGCCGCAAATTCGATCAGACGTGCGCTGACTGGAATGATCCCCTGGCTTCCGATCAGGCCTTCTATCTGCACGCCAATCGAGGCGAAGGCGATCAGGTAGATTGCGCCCAGCAGGCGCAGGAACAGGGCCGAGACCAGGCGATAGCCGTTAACAGGGTCGGTAGTCATCAACCACAAGCATAGTCGTGTTAGCAGCGATAGTTAAGACTATGTTGCGGGTGAGTACCTGTCAGGGTGGCAGGGGAACTGGCGGATGGTATAGTTGCGCCAGGCTGCATGACAACCGGTCTGTCCATGCTTTGTGTCGCGCAGATTATTTTTATCGACTACCGGAATCGTGGCATGACTGTAGAACCGATCACTCACCTTCAGCAGGACCAGGCTGTGTCCGCAACCCGTCATTGCATTCAGCGTGCTGAAAAACTGCTCGGGCAGAAATTTGAGTTGCCGCCGGTGACATTTGATCTGCAGGGCAGGGCGGCGGGTATGTATCGTGTACGCAGCACCCGGCGGCAAATACGCTACAACCCGTATATCTTCGGGAAGTACTTTACGGACAATCTTGCCAACACAGTGCCGCATGAGGTAGCGCATTACCTGACCGATGTGCTGTACGGACTGTGCAATGTCCGGCCGCATGGCCGTGAGTGGCAGGCGGTCATGTGTGTACTGGGCGCCGAACCCGCCGTAACCTGCAACTATGATCTGACCGGTGTGCCGCTGAGACGGCAACGACGTTTCGTATATCGATGTGCCTGTTCCTCGCATGCCGTGAGTGCAGTCAGGCACAACCGGGTGCAGCGTGGGCTTGGCAAGTATGTGTGCAAGCAGTGCCGCACACCGCTGGTGTTTGCCGGTTGATCCCGGGTGGTTTGTTCCGGACGGGCCGGGAGCAAGCGCAATTTTGACAGAGGGCTGTCCATGAACGTCCGCAACGTCATGGCTGTGATCGTCATCCTTGTTGTTGCAGGGGCGGTGGTGTTGTTTGGCGTGGTGCCGAGGGAAGTGGCCAGGCGTAACAATCCGGTGGCCGTGCCACCACCTTACACGGTTTCTCCCGCAGCCAGTACCTTGCATGCATCCCTGTTTGTAGCCGACCTGCATGCGGATTCCCTGCTGTGGGACCGTGACCTGCTGGTGTATGACACCATTGGGCAGGTGGATATCCCGCGACTGATCAAGGGAAATGTCGGGCTGCAGGTTTTTTCTGCGGTGACCCGTGTGCCTGTCAACCGGAATATGCAACGCAATTCGGCGGATAGCGCTGATGTAATTACGTTGCTGGCCATTGCTGAACGCTGGCCGCTCCGGACCTGGAGTAGCATTAAACAGCGTGCATTGTATCAGGCCGGGAAGTTGCAGGCCTTTGCAGACAGGTCTGCAGGGCAACTGGTGTTGATCAGATCACGTCAAGACCTCGAGGATTATCTGTCGGAGAGGGTGGACAATCGTTTTGGTGTTGCGGGGCTGCTTGCGCTTGAAGGTGCGCAGGTGCTTGAAGGTGATGTGCAGAATATCGACGCAATGTATGCGGCGGGATACCGTATGCTGGGGCTGGTGCACCTGTTTGATAACGAAGTGGGTGGTTCAGTGCACGGTGAGCAGAAGCAGGGACTGACCGGGTTCGGACGTGCGGTGGTGGAGCGTGCCGAGGCGCTCAATATGATTCTGGATATGGCGCATACTTCGCCTGCACTCTTTGATAATGTACTGGCCATGACTACCCGGCCGGTGGTGAGTTCGCATACCGGTGTGCAGGGGACCTGTGCAGGTGGACGCAATCTCACGGATGCGCAACTGCGTGCGATTGCTGCGACCGGTGGTGTTATCGGTATTGGCTACTGGCCCACGGCGACCTGCGGGGAAGATGTGGCGGCGATCATCAGGTCAATTCGCTACACGGCTGATCTTGTTGGCGTTGAACACGTGGCCCTGGGATCGGATTTTGACGGCTCGGTGCAGACACCGTTTGATACCATCGGGCTTCCCCTGATCACGGCGGGATTGCTGGCAGACGGTTTTTCCGTGGCGGACATTGAAAAGATCATGGGTGGAAATGTTGTACGTTTGTTGCAGACAACATTGCCAGCTGAATGACCGCCGGGACGCTTGCCAGTATCGAGATGGATGGAAGTGCCCGGCCTGGACTGCGGATGGTTCGCAAAGCAACACGCGCCTGGATGCATCAGGCTCCGCAGCACTTCTTGAATTTCTTGCCGCTGCCACAGGGGCAGGGATCATTGCGACCGACCTTGGGTGTGTCACGCTGGAACTGGCCGGGGGTGACCATTTTTCCGTCGTAGAAATACCAGGTGCCATTTGTCTTGCGAAACTCGGCCAGTTCATGGTGTTCATGCTTCTCGTTGTTGCGCCGGTAACTGGCACGGAACTCGACGGTGCCGGCATTCTCTGTTGCCGGGTCGCCGGTAACCTCCAGTATTTCAAGACCGGTCCAGTCCGATTCCCGGGCCCACCTGGCGGCACCGGCCTCATCATAGTCGCTGCGCTGCCCGGGGTGCAGGGTTTCCAGCAGGTAGGGCATTTGCTGGTGCGCAAAGGCTGAGTAGCGCGCCCGCATCAGTGCTTCCGGGCCGGGTGCCTTGACAGTTCCCTTGATCAGCGGTTCACAGCAGTCATCGTAGGACAAGCCGGAGTTGCAGGGGCAGGTTGTTGATTGGTTCATAGGTGTTCCTTGCAGGGCTGACTAACCGGGCTGCTATTCTACCTGCAAGTATGAAAAACAACTATATTGTCTGTGCGGTGTCATTGGGCGGAAGGGGATGGTAAATGGATGATGAAGCACGGGATCGGAAAATTCTGCAGTGGCAGAAGAAGGCCCGCGCAGCGGCCAGAAAGAAACAGGGCAGACGTCTCTATGTCATTACGCTCGACCCTGAGGTGTTGTGGCTCAAGGAGTTCCGCCAGGAAAACCCGGGCTACATCGAGGGGATGCCCTGTGTCTATGTCGGCATGACCATCCATGATCCCGGAGACCGTTTTGAGCAACACAAGGCCGGTTATCGCAGCAGCAAGTATCCCCGCAGGTATGGTGTTGAGCTGGCGCTGGAACTTACTGATGGCTTTGATGGTGAGGGACTCGTTAACAATGAGAAGGAGGCCGCACTGGCAGACTGGCTGCGTGACCAGGGCTGTGCGGTGTGGCAGAACTGAACGTTTGCTGCGGGTGTATCAATTAATGTAGATGCGCTTCGCACGTTCAGCACATCCCTGGCTGGTGCCTTAACCGTAAGCACAGCTGTATGCGCGAAGTTATTTTTGGCACTCGACCGGCACACACGGCGGGCTGTCAGTGCCCTGTGCAAGACCCCTTATTTCTGCAAGTGTGTCCCGGTAGTTGGCTTCGTCCCCTCCATACCTGACGGCACAGCCTGCAGCACGCTGCGCCTGTTGCGGGCAACCCGTCTGTAACAGGGCATAGGCCAGATTGTTCCAGCCACGGGGGTTGTCCGGTGACAGCCAGGTGACCTGCCGGAAGGCAGATGCAGCTGCCTCGATCTCATCTGCTGCGTACAGGCTGTTCCCGTAGGTCATCCATGTGCGCGGTTCATCCGGCCAGTGTTGCGTGGCTGCCTGATAGGCGGCCAGTGCGGCAGCGGGCTGACCGGATGCCTCCAGGTCGTGGGTGGCTTGCAGGTAGGGTGCCAGGCGGGCGCTGGCCGGCACCTTGCCGGCAGGCAGGATGACCAGCGCCCAGTAGTCACTGCGTGCCCAGGTTCTTTCAAAGGTAGCCAGTGTGGTAGTCTGGCGTCGAGTGGTACCCGAACGCAGGATGACCTCCTGGCCTGCCAGGTCAAACCCGATGACAACGGCAAAGTGCCAGTTCTGAAACCAGCGGGTACCCAGGTTTTGCATGACAAGTACCGGGTTACCATGAGTGATTTCGATGAATAACGCCTCCAGCGAGGCGGGCAACCGGTAGGCCAGCATCTGGTAGCGGCGTGCTGTTGCGGTGATTTCTTCGGGCAGGCTGCCCTGTAGTGCCGGTACATAGACGGCATCCACGAGTTCATCCGGTGTTACCGTGACTGCATGTGCGCCAAGTACGGTCGCCAGCGCAGCCGGGCCGCACTGGTATTGTTGCTGGGGATAAAAGGGCGTTTCTGACAGCTCGAAAGCGTATGGCAAACCGATTGCTGTATCAGTCAGTAGTTCCCTGGTCTGCGGCGGTGTTGCGCATGCCGCCAGGAACAGCACGCTGACAAAAACACCCGCCAGTCGGCGGGTGTTTGCTGCCAGAGTCATACGGGCAGGGTCATGCCAGTATTATTTGACCGGATGAATAAACGGAAAAATGTCTGTGGCACCGATAACATCGGTGATGACGAAGACGATAAAGATAATCAGCAGAATGCCAAGAATGTTGCCACCGGCATTTAGTTCGTCAACCTGCTGGTTAATGCGTGCCAGTTCGGTATCGGTGAGGCTGTCGATGCGGCTTCTGATCTGGTCCGGACTGACGCCCCAAGCTTGTAGCTGCTGTCGTGCAGCATCGTGTTCAAGCTGCTGTTGCAGGCTGTCACGTGTCTGGTGTGACTGACCCTGGCTGATAATCTGCTGGTTGCCAATCATTGCTGCCTGTGCAGGTAACAGCGGCATGAGAGCCAGCAGTAGGGAGAGTAAAACGGCAATCGGGCGTTTCAGAAAATGCATCATGGAGTCTCCTGATGGTTGTGTGATGAGCGTGTGTGGAACGGTGGCCGGCAATATACAAATTTCGGCCTTTCCCGTAATAACATAAGAGGAAAGATACAGAATTGCTGTCAGGGTGGCTAGTGTGGTGTAACGAATTATGGCGCTGTCACCGGTCCGCTCCCGGGGAAGGTGAGTCTGTGGCAGCAGGGTCGGAGGTTGATCACGCTGCAAGTACAGGATCCTCGTCGACGACGATGCCCGTTCCCGGGCAATAGCGCTTGGTGTCACCGGCATGTTTGTCGGACTCAAATGAAGGGGTATCGAGTATTGCTACGCATGTATAAAACTCACCGGCAGGTACTTCAACATCCAGACCCACGGCCATGTGCCCGCAGCGGTCCATGGCGACATCGCTGCGACTTCCTGGGCATGGCGTGTGCCAACCATAAAGCCCCCACTGTCATGATAATGCCAGGCAGATAGCGTAGTATCGCAGGATGGGTAAAGGAACGAAGTGACGTACCCATCAATCTGGCGCCATTCATCGACAGGTACGCTGCACTTTACCCGTCCTGCACGCTGATTCAATCTGAAGTAAGCAGATTTTTCTGAATATGAACGCCTCCCTGCCCATTGATAGCCTGCTGCCGGATCTGCAGCGTACCCTCGAGACGCACACCAGCGCCGTTCTGCAAGCGGCTCCCGGTGCCGGTAAGACCACGCGGGTACCACTTGCCTTGCTGGATGCACGGTGGCTGGAGGGTAAAAAGATTATCATGCTGGAGCCGCGGCGGCTGGCCGCGCGCGCGGCGGCACGTTTTATGGCGCGTTCTCTGGGTGAGCGGGTTGGTGAGACCGTGGGATACCGCGTGCACCTGGATAACCGGGCAGGCAAGGCGACGCGTATCGAAGTCGTCACCGAAGGAATACTGGCGCGCATGCTGCAGCACGACCCGGCACTTGAGTCTGTCGGACTGGTGATCTTCGATGAATTCCATGAACGCAGTCTGGCTGCTGATCTGGGGCTGGCCCTGTGCCTCGATAGCCAGTCAGTTCTGCGTGAAGACCTGCGACTCCTGGTTATGTCCGCCACGCTTGACGGAGTGGCCGTGGCACAGTGGCTGGGTGCTGCGCCGCTACTGATCAGCGAGGGTCGCAGCTATCCGGTAAGCGTGCAATATCACCCGGTGCGGGTAGCGTATAGCCGTGGTCGCCGGGAATTTTGCGCTGACGTTGCGCAGCGGGTGCAAACGACCCTGCGCGAGGAAACTGGCAGTTTGCTGGTGTTTCTGCCCGGGGCCGGTGAAATACGCCAGGTGGAGGGCCTGTTACAGGCGGCTGATCTGGATGCAGGCGTTTTGCTGGCACCACTCTATGGTCAGTTATCGGCGCAGGCACAGGATGCAGCCATTGAGCCGGCACCGGCGGGTATACGCAAGGTGGTGCTGGCAACCGCCATTGCCGAGACCAGTCTGACCATTGAGGGCATTCGCGTAGTGATTGATGCCGGCCTGATGCGGGTGCTGCGTTTCGATCCGAACACCGGCTTGTCCCGGCTGGAAACCCGACCGGTATCGCAGTCGGCGGCCGAGCAACGCTGCGGCCGTGCCGGTCGCCTGCAGCCGGGTGTGTGTGTCCGCATGTGGGGAGCGCATCAGCCGCTGTCTGCACAGAGCGCACCGGAAATTATGGTGGCTGATTTAACGCCACTGGTGCTGGAGCTGGCGCAATGGGGTGTCCATGATGTCACGCTGCTGCGCTGGCTGGACGTACCACCGGCCGCCCATATTGCACAGGCAACGTCGCTGTTGCAACAACTGGGCGCGCTGGATGCCAATGCACGTATTACTGCACATGGCAGTGAGATGCTGCGCTTCGGTACGCATCCAAGGCTTGCGCACATGATACTGCGCGGCAATGCGTTAGGTTATGGTGCGCTGGCCTGTGAACTTGCCGCCCTGCTGAGTGAGCGTGATCCATTGGGCAGGACGGGTGAGCGCGATGCAGATATCGTGTTACGGGTTGAACTGCTGCGTCATCCCGACAGGGCCGGGCGTGCCGGTCGTGGTCTGCTCAACGGGATTCGTGCTACGGCAAGGCAGTGGCGGCAACAGTTGCGTTGTGCCGCAGTCCCGCAAGACCAGGGAGATCTGTCCATGGCTGGCGTGTTGCTGGCGTTTGCCTACCCGGATCGCATTGCACGACGGCGCAGTGGCAGTGATAACCGTTTTCTCATGGTTAACGGGCATGGTGCTGTGTTTACGCAGGCAGAGCCACTGGCGGCAGCTGATACCCTGGTGATCGCACATCTGGATGGCAGTGCCGAGGCACGCATCTATCTGGCTGCCCGTCTTCATTACGAGCAGTTATTGAATTATCACGCGGCGCTGGTGACAGCCGTTACGCATGTTGACTGGGATGAGCGCGGGCAATGTGTACAGGCACGACGTCAACAGCGTATCGGTGAACTGGTGCTGACTGACCGCCGCTGGGAGGAGGCCACAGCAGATGTTATAGAGTCGGTGCTGCTTGCCGGTATTCGCCGGGCCGGACCTGCAGCCCTGCCCTGGAACGAGGCGGCACGTACCTGCCAGGCACGCATGGTTTTTATGCATCATCATTTTTCGCAGGACTGGCCGGACACCAGTGACGCGGCCTTGATGGCGACCCTGGAGGACTGGCTGTTGCCATACCTGGCGGGGATGTCACGATTTGCACACCTGAAACGGCTGGACCTGGAGGCGGCATTACTGGCACGGTTACCCTGGCAGCAGCAACGCCAGCTGGATGAGTTGGCGCCGACCCATCTGCGTGTGCCCAGCGGTTCACGGGTGCGTCTGGACTACAGTCAGGCGGTACCGGTGCTGGCGGTGCGCCTGCAGGAAATATTCGGCCTGGACGTCACGCCTTGCGTGGCCGGCGGCAGGGTGCCGGTGCTGATACACTTGCTGTCACCGGCACGGCGGCCGGTGCAGATTACACAGGATATCGCTGCCTTCTGGAAAGGCAGTTATCATGAGGTCAGAAAGGAACTCAGGGGGCGCTATCCGAAACATCATTGGCCCGAGGACCCGCTGCAGGCGCAGGCGACGACACGGACCAGGCGCAAGTCCGGTAAATAGTTTCTGGAAACAGGGCGGAGGTCAGACAAGGTGGAAACAATCAACCCGTTCAGTCCCGCTGACGAGTTTTATCTGGACGAGGGCTGTTATATTGTTGAGTTGCATAATACGGACACCGATGCCGATTGCTCAATTGCACGCGCGCGCGTCGAGCCCGGTGTGACCACTGAATTGCACTGCCTCAGGGATATCATTGAGCGTTACGTGATAGTGTCCGGCAGGGGAGCAGTGGAAGTTGACGGGCAGGCGCCCGCGGCAGTGGCGGCGATGGATGTAGTAACCATTCCGGCCAGTCGTTCCCAGCGCATTTGCAATACTGGTGACAGTGATCTGGTGTTTCTGTGTGTCTGTACACCGCGCTTTGATGGGGAAAAATATATTCAACTGTCACCAAAAGGATAGTCAAGCCATGCAACAGGCAGCATGCCGCAATGCGGATACAGTTATCGTACTGGACTTTGAAACCACCGGTATGTCACCTGACCAGGGTGACCGGGCGATCGAGATTGGTGCCGTGAAGCTGGAGGCAGGACAGGTTACCGGTCATTTCCAGGGACTGATGAATCCGGGGCTGCGGGTGTCTGCCTTTATCGAAGGGTTAACCGGGATCAGCAACGAGATGCTGGTTGGTGCCCCTGCTTGTGAAGAGGTGATGAACGGGTTTGCAGATTTTATTGCCGGGCATGATCTGGTTGCACACAATGCCTCCTTTGACCGGCGTTTTCTGGATGCAGAGCTGGCACGTATCGGGCGTGACTATAGTGGTGAGTTTGCCTGTTCCATGCTGGCGGCGCGACGGGTCTATCGGGATGCACCCGACCACAAGCTCGGTACGCTGGTTGCATACAACAGGATTCCGCATAACGGTATCTTTCACCGGGCGCTGGCCGATGCCGAAATGACAGCAGGGCTTTGGTTGGGTATGCTCAGAGACATCACAATAAGGCACGAATTTGCTAATATTCCGTTTGCCCTGATGCAGGAACTGGCCCGGGTACCTGCCGCTACTGCGACAGAATTTCTGGGCAGGAAACGTAGCAAGAACTGATTGAAACCAGAATGCAGGATGCGCTTTTTTCTACCCGGTACATCCTGCGGTTTTTTTCAGGCAGGGAAGGCAGGTCAATCGAATTGGAGCGCATATTTTTATCTCGGGAAACCGGCAATTTTCAACCTTCAGGAAGAACACAACCCCTATGTCATATGAAGTAGTCGATGCACGGATTTCACCGGAAGGCCGCATGGAAATACTCTCCAGGGACGAGGTATTTAAATTACTCGATACCAGCCAGGGTGGTTTGTACAAGCTGTTCAGAAGTTGTTCGCTGGCGGTACTGAACAGTGGCAGCCAGCTGGATGATGGCAAGGAACTGCTGGAACGTTACCAGTCGTTTGACATCCGGCTCGTCCAGAATGAACGGGGCATCAAGCTGGAACTCACCGGGGCACCGGCCCATGCCTTTGTCGATGGAAAGCTCATCAAGGGTATCAGCGAGCACCTGTTTGCAGTATTGCGCGATGTTATCTATGTCAGCGATGAAATTGATGATAATCCGAAATTCGATCTGAGCAGTTCGTCCGGTATTACCAATGCAGTTTTTCACATCCTGCGTAACGCCAATATTCTGCGACCGCTGACCAATCCGAATCTGGTTGTGTGCTGGGGCGGGCATTCTATTTCACGTGATGAATACGAATACACCAAGGAAGTTGGTTACCGCCTCGGTCTGCGTGGTGAGGATATCTGTACCGGTTGTGGTCCTGGCGCGATGAAGGGGCCGATGAAAGGCGCGGCGATCGGTCATGCAAAACAGCGTATCAGTAACGGTCAGTATCTTGGTGTCACTGAACCCGGCATCATTGCAGCCGAGTCACCGAACCCGATCGTGAATGAACTGGTGATTATGCCGGACATCGAGAAGCGCCTGGAGGCCTTCGTGCGTACCGGGCATGGTGTCGTAGTGTTTCCCGGCGGTGCCGGTACCGCAGAGGAAATCCTGTATTTACTCGGTATCCTGTTGCACCCTGACAACAGGAGCATCCCGTTGCCACTGATTCTGACAGGGCCGGCTTGTGCCGAAGAGTACTTTAAACAGATTAACCAGTTTATCCTCAATACCCTGGGTATTGATGCACAGCAACGTTTCCGGATTATTATCAATGACTCTGACCGTGTCTCACGCGAGATGCATGCCGGTCTCAGGCAGGTGCGCGAATTCCGTACCGAGCATGGAGATGCCTATTATTTCAACTGGCGGCTGAAAATTGATCCGGAATTCCAGCAGCCGTTTAATCCTACACATGAGAATATGCGTAACCTTGAACTGCGCCAGGACCAGGAGCCCCATCAGCTGGCTGCCAACCTGCGACGCGCTTTCTCCGGCGTGGTTGCCGGTAATGTCAAGGATGAGGGTATCCGCGCCATCGAGAAATACGGCCACTTCGAGATCCGTGGTGATACCGGCATTATGGAGTCCATGGATGCCTTGCTGACGTCGTTCGTCGATCAGCACCGCATGAAGCTGTCAGGCAACGAATACGTTCCCTGTTACCGTATTGTGAAGTGATCGCGTGCGCTTCGCATGAGCAAATAGAGGGAATGGGGCAGATGGATATCAAAATCGCGCATCAGCCGGAGCAGTACCGCTTTTTATCACGGATTGATGACCAGGAGGCCATGCTGGAGTACCGGTTGTTGCCGGACAACGGCATTGATTTTACCCGTACCTTCGTGCCGGAAGTGCTCCGGGGGCAGGGGATTGCAGAGAAGTTGGTGCGTACCGGTATTGCCTGGGCACGGGAACAGGGCTATGAAATGCAGGCCGGTTGCTGGTATGTAAAACGCTTTCTAAATCGCGGCAGGACATGAGGGGGGTGTCGATATATCCGTGCCCCCCGGTTAACCGAAAAAGACACAGGAAACAGGCAATGGATGAAAAAACACGTACTGAACTGGAAGCGGCCGCCTTCAGGGGGCTGGTAGAACACCTGCAACGTCGCACCGATGTGCAGAATATTGACTTGATGAATCTGTCAGGGTTTTGCCGGAACTGCCTGTCAAAGTGGTACCTGGGTGCTGCTGAAATACACGGCATTGATATGGATTACGATCAGGCGCGCGAAATTGTCTACGGTATGCCATATGACGAATGGAAAGCGCAATACCAGACAGAAGCGTCAGCCGAACAAATGCAACAATTCAATGACACCCGGCCACTGCACGCGTATGTGAGCGGCCATAACAAGTGACAGGTGAATTTTCTGCAGTGGCCGCCCCGGGATGGTTGGCGTTATTGCTGATCCGCTGAATAGAAGCCGCCACGAAGCACCACAACATAACACCCAAAGAATGCAGTGCGGGCAAAGGAACGAAGTAACATACCCGTCAAGATCGGCACTCCGCATCTGCTGGGTAGGCTGCGTTTTACCCATCCTGCAAGCAAACATATGCAGGTGCCCGGACTTCCTGTACAGCGCGTGGCAATGGCAAAAAAATAAATCAACCAGTGCTTCATTGGGAGTGTATACAACCTAGGTCCAATAGACGTGTGACTTGATTCGGATAATGATAAAGATCAGTTTCCAGATAGCGTTGTGTTGCCGCACGCTGCAGTTGATGAAAGTAATGGGTGACGAGGTCTGTTGTGGTACAGAAACCGATACAGAATATTTTTACCGTTGTGTTCTTCATGACATTCATTCTGGTCGTAGTAATGGCAGGCGTGATGGCTGTTACAGTACTGGAGGAGTTGGGAATAGTGCAGTCCGGCATGATCCTGACCAGCGTAGATACCGACAGCACGGATTCACCGCCGAAAAGTATACCGGTGCATGAGTATGGCAGATACAATGATTGCGAGGTGATTTACCAGCAGGCATCACAGCGCAGTGAGTTCGCAACCATTTCCTCCGAAACCGATGAGGATGGTATAGCTGCCTTGTACTACGCGGTGTACATATGCACCGGCTCCTCTGTAACCGCAGGCAGTTACATCTGATAGCACTCTGCTCTGTGATGGACTCAATTAGTGCGCAGGATGTGCCCGCAGTTTAGCCGGCCGGCAGTGGCCCGCCGGTCGTCCTAGCGCTGCAATTCGTCATCCCGGTAATGGGCGTCCACCCAGCAGCGTGGCAGCGCCTCGCCCGAAAGAAAGCTCAAATCAGATTTCTTGAAGGTTTCGGGGTCCTGTGGTTCCTCGCCATGCTGGTAGCGGCCAATCAGATTGTTGCAGAAGGGGTCAAACAGGTCCTTCAGCGTCAGTACTTCAACAAGGTCATTATTACTCTTGTTTTTCAAAAACATGGCGGTCTCCTTTATGATTGTGAAGGTTGCCGCCAGCGTTGTTCATCCTGTGCGGGCAGCCCACGAATGGCCGATATGGATGGTAAAATACGGCCGGTTCTTTAGCAATGAAATATAGCAGTTTGTGGTACAAACTGCATACGCAACTCAGGGTGATAAACGATGGTTTTTGAGATGCAGGCCGGCGACTATGAGTCACGTGGCCTGACCCAGTCAGTGCTGCAGATCATCGCATTGCTGGGACTGTTTCAGGCGGAACTGGCGCGGGTACTGCACTTGAAGTGCGGGGATATCGGCGAGCTGGCATCTGCCAGGCGTTGCCTTGAGCCGGGTACTAAAGCCTGGGAGCAGGCCCTGTTGTTGGTCCGCTTTTATCGGGCCCTGTATACAAGAATGGATGGCAGCGGGGTGGCCATGCGGCATTGGCTGCGGGTGGAGGATGACACGCTGGGCGGTGTACCGCACCTGCTGATCGTCGACGAAGACCGGCTGCAGGATGTGGTGGTATATCTGGAGCATATTACGCGGGGGGCAGGTGCGCAGGTGTGATGTTTCAGGTTGCAACGAGTACCCGCATTGCATCCAGTCGCAGTGTTGCCGTCGCCAGTGCTGCGGTCACTGCCTCCTGCTGCAGTTCCAGAAACTCGGTCTCTTCCTTGCGCACGTTCGGGTTGAGTCGGGCGAGCACTTTCAGGCGTTGTATTTCTTTTCCCAGCAGCTGTCGTGATTGATCATGTGCAGCGGCAAGCAGTGCCGGGGCCTGCCTGTTTGCCAGTGTCTCGCTGGTGTCCAGCATAGCGCGCAATATTCCGGTGTAGCCGCGGATAATCCTGATGGCCGTTTCTGCCTTGATGGGTTCCCGGATGCTATTGATCAATGTGTGTGTCAGTAACTTGCTGTGGTCATTACCCTGCTGGTCAGTCACGATACGAATCGTGCCTGGCGGCAGGTAACGGCGGGTTTGCAGGACATCGCTGGATACGGTATCCAGTATATACAGGCACTCCAGCAGCAGGGTACCGGGCCTGGCAGCCTGGTGTTTTATGGTGGACATGGCGCAGTTGCCGGTCTCGTTACTCAATACCATGTCTGTCGCACCGGTTATCAGCGGGTGTTCCCAACTGATGAATTCCCGGTCTTCGTTGGCCAGCGCGATGGTGCGGTCGCAGGTAAACGTTATGCCCTCATCATGCAGGCCGGGGAAGCTGCTGGCATGCATGTGCTCGCCCGGCTGGAGGATGTGGCTGCCGGTGGAATGGGGCTCCATGTCGATACCGTAGCAGTCACATACCTGTTCCAGGTAATCGAACAGGTGCCTGTCGCTATCCAGGGCCTCCGCCCGTGTCTTGAGCGCATTGGCGGCTGCCGGCCGGCAGGAATTGTATTCCAGCAACCGGTCACGACCGCGGTGCAGGGCAGCGTTCAGCGACTGGTTGAGCTCACGGGATTGTTCAATCACTGCAGTCAGGCTTTCCGGGTGCCTGATGGCCTTCTGCAAGGCGTCTGCAACGGCCGTAAAGACGGTTTGCCCTGCAGGACAAATGTGTTCAAAGGCACCGAGTCCCTCGTGATACCACTGCTGCATCACGGCTTGCGCCGTGTGCTCCAGCCAGGGCACGTGTATCTGTATGGTCTCTGCCTGTCCGATGCGATCCAGTCGACCGATACGTTGTTCCAGCAGGTCCGGATTCAGCGGGAGATCAAACAGGACCAGGTGATGCGCAAACTGGAAGTTCCGGCCTTCGCTGCCGATTTCGGAACACACCAGTACCTGCGTGCCATATTCCATGTCCGCAAAATAGGCCGCAGCGCGGTCTCGTTCAATAATACTCAGACCTTCGTGAAAGACGGCGGCGTGTATGCCTCTCCTGCTATGCATCCACTCTGCAAGATCCATGGCAGTTTCCGCACTGGCAGTAATGACCAGCACCTTGTGAGGACGTAAAGTCCGTAGCTGTTCACTGAGCCAATCAACGCGCGGGTCGAGCAGTGTCCAGTGTGTCCCGGCAGTATCGGGAGCGGCTTGATACAGCAATTCGGGACACAGCAGCAACAGCGGGTCTGTTGTCGTGAGGTCCTGCATATCCTTGAGCAGGTTTGCATAGGGGGCCGGTACCGGCAGGGGATAACTGTGCAGGTGTCGCTCAGGGAACCCTTTAATGGCGCTGCGGGTATTGCGGAACAGAACCCGGCCGGTGCCATGACGATCGAGCAGCAGTTCCACGAGTTGTATGCGTGCAGCGGTCTTTTGCCGGCTGTTGGCATCCGGGTCCTGCACAGTATCCAGTAGCTGGTGGTCTTCCTGCACATCCAGTACGGAGCGCAGACGCTTGCTGTCGTTGGTATTCAGTGCCCGTTCATCCAGTAATGCCTCTACCGCAGCGGCGACGGGTTCATAGGATTCTTCTTCTGCAACAAAGGCATCAAAATCGTGGAAGCGATCCGGGTCGAGCAGACGCAGGCGTGCAAAGTGACTTTCCTTGCCAAGTTGTTCAGGCGTGGCCGTGAGTAGCAACACGCCACGGGTCTGCTGTGCCAGAGCCTCGATGAGCCGGTACTCGGGGCTGGCATGTGCGGGCGACCACTGCAGATGATGGGCTTCATCGACAACCAGCAGGTCCCAGTCGCCGGCAACGGCCTGTTGATGACGCTCAGGATGCTGGCCCAGGAACTCCAGTGTGCACAGCACCTGTTGTTCGGCATGAAACGGATTTTCCTGTCCGCTGCTCTCCATTATTCCCTGGCAACGCGCGGCATCAAAAATACTGAACGCCAGGTTGAAGCGCCGCAGCATCTCAACCAGCCATTGATGCAGCAGGTTCTCGGGAACAACGATGAGGATGCGATGCGCACGTTCTGTCAGTAATTGCTGGTGGAGAATCAGGCCGGCTTCAATGGTCTTGCCCAGTCCGACTTCATCAGCCAGCAATACACGCGGGGCATAACGGTTGGCCACTTCGTGGGCGATGTATAGCTGGTGCGGGATTAATGCAGTGCGACCGCCGGTGAGTCCGCGCAGATCAGAGTGCGCCAGGCGGTTAACATGTTGCAGGGTCTGGTAGCGTAACTCAAACCACCTGTCGTGATCGACCTGTCCGGTGAAGAGCCGTTCTGCTGGCCGGTTCAGTTGCAGGTGGCTGTCGAGCTGGCCTTCAGGTAGTTCCGTGTTCCGCGGGTCTTCGCTGCTGCCAACATAGGTCAGCAGGCCGTCCTGCTCATCGACGCGTTCAACCTTGAGTGACCAGCCCTCATGACTGCGGATGATATCGCCAGGCGCAAACATGACGCGTGTCAGCGGTGCGGTCTGCATTGAGTAGGTGCGGGTCTCCCCGGTCGCCATGAAGACCAGTGTGACGGTTCGCAGTTCAACAGACAGCACGGTGCCGAGACCGAGCTGCAACTCGGCGTAGTTAACCCAGCGCTGTCCTGGTGCGAAATCGCTCACACAATTGTCCGGCTCTGTTGAAAAGGAGCGATATCTTAGAGGATTCAGGGGGAAAAATCCTGCTGCTGTTGCAGGCGATTACTGTACTGCAGGTGACTCGCCTGCTGACCATCGAGAAAACAACCAGATATCTGTACAATCAGGTGCATGACTGAATCTGTAGCCGGGAAAGTCGTTACCGCCTATCTTGATGCGCTGGAAGACAGGGACTTTGAGCGGCTGCGCAGCTACCTGTCCGAGACCGGATTTTCCTATCGCAGCCCGGTCTCGGTGGCCGATAATGCGGATGATTACATCACCATTATTTCCCGGGTGGGCCCGATTCTTGAAGGGATTGAGCGCGTCAGGACGTTTATTGATGGCAGCGATGTCTGCAGTATCCTTAAATTCAGAACCACCATGGAAATGCTTAAGGAAGTCCCGGTTGTCCAGTTGGCAACAGTGGATGAAGGGAAAATCGCTGCCCTGGAAGTGTTCTTCGACGCCAGCGAATACAACAAGATGTTTGATTTTGAATCCTGACTCAGGCGTGTTGCCAGGTCTCGGGTGTGACTTCCACGCTTGATTCGTTGTCAGCGATCCAGATGTCTCCGTCCTGAATGGTCGCCTGCAGTTGCATGTTGCGCTGTACCAGTTGTGCGAGGGCCTTGCTGTTCTCTGACGGTATATTCAGGATCGTCAGGTTCCTGATATTTGCCAGTACGGCACCTGTTTGTTCCCACCAGATGCGTGCACTGTTCCCGCTGTAGCAATAGATAATGACCTGTTGTGCACGACCGCAGGCCTTGCGGATACGTTTTTCGTCAGGTTGACCAAGTTCAATCCAGCATTCGATGGTTCCCGTCAGGTCCTTTTGCCAGAGATCGGGTTCGTCATTGCTGCTCAGCCCGCGTGTAAACGTCAGCGTGTCGCTGGCATGATGTGCAAAGGCCAGCAGCCGCAGCATCATGCGTTCATCGGTTTCAGACGGGTGGCGGGCAAGGGTGAGTGAATGGCACTGGTAGTAGTCGCGATCCATGTCAATGATCTGGAAATCGGCTTTGAAGATAGTCGCCTTGGTCGCCATGGTCGTGTTCTCCGCTGCCAGTGAATACAACAAGATGGATAAAGGGCAGCGTACTCGTGAGAAGTCCGCCACCGGACCTTTATGGTTTGCTGTTACGCGAAGCGACCCTGCAAATACGTAATGATGTCGGAGGACTCATACATCCAGGTGGTATTGCCTTCGCTATCGGTAATCCTGAGGCAAGGGACCTTGATCTCGCCGCCACCGGCGAGCAACTCTTCCCGGCTGGACTCCTCTCTGAGTGCGTCGCGGGTTTCTATATTGAGTGACAGGCGTTTGATCGCCCGCCTGGCCTTGACGCAAAAGGGGCACATCTTGAATTGATACAACACCAGGTTATTGCTGCTGGCATCAACCTGTTGTTGTTCCTCCGGAGTGCGGACCATGCTGCGTGGCGGGTAGAGTTTGTCCCAGAGCAGGATGATCGGACCAATGATGTACTGCGCGGTCTTGAAGAAATACTTGAAAAACAAACGCATGCATTCTATTCCTTGATTTATGATGAGCAGCCGACCTGGATGTTACCGGCCCGGTCAGGTGGTGATTCGGCGTAGTGTGCCATATCCGGGTGTTCGTCATAAGGTGCCTGCAGTATTTTCAGTTGCCGGTCGATTTCTGAATAGTCCCCGGCCCGGGTCTTCTCAGTTGAAGTGGATCAGTTGCGCTGGCTCTTCAAAGGGAGTGGGTTGTACCCGCGAGTAACAGGCCTTGGGCAACGCTGCGAATGAATTGCTGAGTGGCAGGGATCAAGCGAATGTTTCATGACAGTCCAGGGGGTTATTACCGGGATGCAACAGGCAGTGTGAATCACTGTCACTGTATTTTATCACTTTAACGAGTATGCATGCCGCCTGGCCCGGCACCACGGCTATATGTTTAATGGTGTGCTCTGTACAATGCCGGGGTTTACAGGATGTCCCGACAGGAGATCAGTAGCAATGAAGTGGCTGGACAGGATTCCTTACATCTATATTGTACCGCTGGCAATCTTGCTTGCACTGGCGCCGTTTTCACCGGAACCGCATCTCTGGGAAAAACTCAAAATGCTGTTTGCCGGCACACT
>JASJGW010000004.1:0-12034 GCA_033791305.1 Gammaproteobacteria bacterium
CCGCCGGCTCTGTCGAGGTCTCCGGCAATTAGCCTTCAAAAGACGGCACCTAAAGCCTGTATTGTGCCGTCATCGTCAAACGTGTCGATGAAAAGACCCGTTCAAAGGTTGGCATCAACGCGTTACTGCGTGACATATAAGTTAGCATCCGTCCATAAACACCTTAATTTCTCTTACAAAGAAAAAGAAAATGGCCACGGAATCCACGAAAGGACACGAAAAAATGTCTTTTAAGGCCTTTATTCTTCCGTGTTTTTCCGTGGATTCCGTGGCAATTATATCTTTATAGAGAACCAACTCATGACCACGCTCTACGGCATCAGGAACTGTGACACCATCAAAAAGGCACGTCGCTGGCTGGAAGAAAACAGGATTGAATACCGCTTCCATGATGTACGTACTGATGGCCTTAGCCGCGCCGACCTGCAGGACTGGATGGAAACCCTCGACTGGGAAAACCTGCTTAACCGTCGAGGTACAACCTGGCGCAAACTGCCCGAGTCAACCCGCAACAGCATCAACAAGACCAATGCGACAAACATCATGCTGGACAACCCGGCAATCATCAAACGGCCGGTACTTGCCTACAGGAACAAGCTCTATCTTGGTTTCAGCACAGACAGCTATCAGTCCATCTTCCAGGTGCCGGTATCCTCATGAGTCCGACCCTGGAACTCTCAAAGGCATTAATCACACGTCCGTCCATCACACCGGATGACAAAGGTTGTCAGCAACTACTGGCAGAGCGACTCGAAAAAATCGGTTTTGTGATCGAGACCCTGCGTTTTGGGGAAGTTGATAACCTCTGGGCGCGCCATGGCACGTCCGTCCCGTTGTTTGCATTTGCCGGCCACACCGATGTCGTACCCACCGGCCCGCTTGCCGACTGGACCACTGACCCGTTTGATCCGGTCGTCAGGGACGGCTTCCTGTTTGGCCGGGGCTCCGCCGACATGAAGGGCAGCATCGCCGCCATGGTCACGGCCTGTGAACGCTTCATGGAAAAACATGCCGACCACAGCGGTTCAATCGCATTCCTCATCACCAGTGACGAAGAAGGCCCGGCCGTCAATGGCACGGTAAAAGTCATTGAAGAGCTGGAAGCACGCGGTGAAAGAATTACCTGGTGCCTGGTCGGCGAACCCTCCAGCAAGGACCAGACCGGCGACACCATAAAGAATGGACGTCGCGGATCACTGAATGGCGTACTGACTATCCAGGGCCGGCAGGGCCATGTTGCCTACCCGCAGCTGGCAGATAATCCGATACACCGGGCCGCACCTGCCCTGGCCGAACTGGCCGATATTGAATGGGACCGCGGCAATGAATATTTTCCGCCAACCACGTTCCAGATATCCAACATCAGTGCCGGGACCGGCGCTGAAAACGTCATCCCTGGAACCATTGAACTGCTGTTCAATTTGCGTTTCTCAACCGAATCCACGGCCGAGTCCCTGAAATCGCGGATAGCTGAAATTCTGAACGGCCACGGGCTGAATTTCGACATCCAGTGGAGGCTTTCCGGGCAACCTTTCCTCACACCTGCCTGCGAACTGGTGGAGGCAGCACGCAATGCCATACAGGCAGCCGCAGGAATAGCCACCGAACTCTCCACCAGCGGAGGCACCTCGGATGGGCGGTTTATTGCCCCAACCGGCGCACAGGTAGTCGAGCTTGGCCCGGTTAATGCTACTATCCACCAAACAAATGAATGTGTAAATGTTGCAGAACTTGATAGACTATCTGCTATCTACGAGGAAATACTAAAACAATTATTAAGCTGAGAATATAACGATGGATCAAGGCTACTTGCCGGCCAGTCTGCATTCCCTGACAAAACTCGCCGCCCTCATCAGCACACTCATGCTGCTGACCGCCTGCTCTATGGGCCAGATGGTCGTCCGCGGCTCACAAACGATTCTGGACAGCGGTATTGAATCCATGAACCGCGAGACAGACCTGCAACTTGCCAGGGATGCCATGCCGGCCAACCTCAAGCTGCTTGAAGGCATGCTGCTCGAGGATCCGAATAATACCGAACTGCTTATTTATGCCGCAGAGGGATTCCACGGCTACAGCTTTGGCTTTGTGGAAATAGAGGACCCCGCACGGGCGAAACTGCTGTACCGCCGCTGTTATTCACATGCACAACAGGCACTGAAACTGGCCGGCATCGATATCAACCCCGAATCTGCCGCACCCGAGGCTGTAGAGACAGCTGTCAGCAAGGCCGGTAAAAAGGCGGTGCCGGCATTGTTCTGGACAGCAGGCTGCCTGGCCAAGTGGATTAATCTGAGTCGGGATGACATATCCCTGGTCGCCAGCCTGGCCAATACCGCCATCCTGATGCAACGCGTCATGGACCTGAATGATGAATTCTATTTTGGCGGCGCCCACATGTTCTTCGGTGTCTATTATGGCGGGCGTTCTCCCATGCTGGGCGGTGATTTTTTCAGGGCAGAAGCCGAATTCCAGCGGGCGGCTGAAATCAACGACAACAAGCTGCTTATTGTTGATCTGCTACAGGCTGAATTTCTGGATCGCCAGCGGCTGGACCAGCAGGCATTCCACAAGCGTCTGACAGCCATCATGGTTTCACCGGATGATTTGTACCCGGAAATGGCGCTGGTGAACAGGATTGCCAAACAAAGAGCTGCCATACTGCTTGGCTATGAGGATGACTGGTTTTGATTAACAAATACCTGACTGCGCTATGCCGGTTGCTGTCAGTCACGTTGCTGGCTGCTGCCACCCTGACAAGTACACCGCTACAAGCAGAAAAAATCCATGTACTCAAGTTTGCCACTCTCGCACCGGCCGGAACCACCTGGGTACAGCTGTTGCGCGAATGGGCCAATGAGGTCAGACAAGAAAGCCATGGGCGGCTGATATTCAAGATCTATCCCGGTGCTGTACAGGGTGATGAACCGGAGGTGCTGAAAAAAATTCGCTTTGGACAACTGCAGGGCGGTGCCTTTACCGGCTACGGCATCGGACAAATCTACTCACCCACCCGGGTACTGGAGTTGCCGTTCCTGTTCAACAACATCGAGGAAATCGATTACATCCGCCAGCGGTTCATGCCCGAGATCGAACAGGGTTTCCGTGACAACGGCTATGAACTGCTTGGCTGGATGGAAGTCGGCTATATCTACTTCTTTTCAAAGGCACCTATTCAGACACTTGATGACCTGAAACAACGCCGCATCTGGAACTGGCAAGGTGACCCTCTCGGCCAGGCCTTCTTCGAAGCCAGCGGACTGTCACCGATACCGTTATCAATCATTGACGTTTATACCAGCCTTTCAACCGGGCTTATTGATACGGTCTATGCACCACCGCTTGGCGCCATTGCAATGCAGTGGTTCACCAAAACGCAATACATCACCAATCTTCCCATGGCGAACGGCATTGGTTCCCTGGTTGTTTCCCGTCGCTTCTTTCACAATCTGCCGCAGGATTTACAAAAAATACTCAAACGTACCGGTGCCGTCATCGGTGCAAAACTGGTGACAGCCACTCGCAAGGACAATATAGACTCCCTTGAAATCCTGGAAAGACGTGGCATGCAAATAGTCGAAGCCGAGGAAAGTCTGAAATCCGACGCCGTGCAGGGGATACGCATCCGTGCCGGCGAAAGCCTGATGAAGAATGGCTATATTCCAGAGGCAACCATTAACAAGATCAATCAATGGTTGCAGGACTTCCGCGAGGAAGGGGCTGCAGAAGTCGTAAATGCTGCTGACTGAACCTCAGTGGGTAACAGACTTCCGTCTTGCATTGATTCGCATGGAAAGTTTTATGGCTGGCGCTTCCCTGCTGTTACTGCTGTCGCTGGTATTTGGCCAGGTGCTTGCACGTAACTTCTTCGAAACCGGCATTCCGCATGCCGATATCCTGTCCCGCTACATGGTTCTCTACGTCGCCTTCTTCGGGGCTGTACTGGCCGTGGAAGGCAACAAGCATATCCGCATTGATGTGGTGGCCGCCTGCATGAAACCGGAAAGGATCAGGCTGCTGAAACCACCGCTGTACCTGATTTCCTCGGCACTCTGTGGTGTGATGACCTGGGCCGGGATGCGCTTCTGGTATGACGACTGGCAGTACGTCGCTGACCACGAACGCTGGGCTTCAATCCTTGCCTTGATCATCCCCTTCGGATTCTTTCTGCTGTCACTGCATTTCCTGCTGGGAGGATTATTTTCACCGGCGAAGGTTGATACCGAGTCATGACCCTGATCCTGGTCGGCGCACTGATTCTGCTTGCCCTGCTCGGCCTGCCATTGTTTATCGCACTGGCCGGCGGCAGTCTGCTGGCAACATTTAATGCCGGCCTGGATCCAGCCCTGCTCGCCGTCGAGCTCAATCGACTGGCGACATCACCGCACCTTGCAGCGATCCCCCTGTTTACCTTTGCCGGTGTGGTACTGGCCGCTGGCGGTGCCCCAGAGCGCATGATCCAGCTCTTCAATGCATCTGTTGGCTGGCTCCCGGGTGGCATGGCTGGTGTCGCCATTGCATCCTGCGCCTTTTTTACTGCATTTTCCGGTGCCTCCGGTGTCACCATTCTTGCGCTGGGCGGCCTGATGTTTCCGATGCTGCTGCATGCGGGCTACAAGGAACGGTTCACGCTGGGCCTGCTGACCACCTCCGGTTCACTAGGCCTGTTGTTCGCCCCCAGCCTCGCAATCCTGCTGTACGGTATTGTTGCCCGTGTCAGTATCGACAAGATATTTCTGGCCGGTATCATTCCGGGCTTATTGTTGATGGTGCTGCTCGGCCTCTACGCCCTGTACGTTGGCAGACGGGCAGATATCCCGCGCCACCAATTCTCGTTTACCACTCTGGGGCGTGCGTCAAGAGAGGGTCTCTGGGATATCCTCATGCCCCTGGGCATACTGGTCGGTATTTTTGGCGGATTTGTGACCATTACCGAGGCCTCGGCATGTACAGCTGTTTACGTACTGCTGCTGGAAGGGATCATTCACCGGGAAATTCATTTGATAAAACATCTGCCGTCACTGCTGCGGGATACAGCGGTGCTGGTTGGCAGCATCCTGATCATCCTGAGTGTAGCCATGGGTCTGACCAATCTGCTGATCGATGCGCAGATACCCATGAAGATTCTTGACTGGATGAGCACTCATGTGGACAGCCAGCTCCAGTTCCTGCTGCTGCTGAATGCATTTCTGCTGATTGTCGGCTGCATGATGGATATCTTCTCTGCCATCGTCGTGGTAGTACCGCTTATCCTGCCCATCGCGGAAAGCTACGGTGTACATCCCATACATCTTGGCATTATCTTTCTTGCGAACCTTGAACTCGGTTACAGCACGCCGCCCGTCGGCATCAACCTGTTTATCGCCAGCCAGCGTTTTGGTCGTCCGGTACTGTCACTGTTTCGTGCAGCCATCCCGTTTCTGGTGCTGATGGTCGGCTGGCTGGCACTGATTACCTACGTTCCGTTCTTCTCGCTGTGGTGGATGTAGTCGTTACCGCTGTGCCGCAGCAATCCCCGCCTCAACAGCCGCACTCAACTTTGCTTCCAGACCCTCCAGCAAGCCTGCTGCAGCGCTACGCTGACCAACATGCACCGGACGCACAAATACGATGTGAGTGATATTGTCTTGCCGGTAAAACGTGATGTGCATTGGACAGAGTGCCAGCAATTGAGGATCAATATTACTAATCTCGTTCGTG
This sequence comes from Gammaproteobacteria bacterium, assembly GCA_033791305.1. Taxonomy (GTDB): domain Bacteria; phylum Pseudomonadota; class Gammaproteobacteria; order UBA9214; family UBA9214; genus UBA9214. The sequence goes on from JASJGW010000004.1 coordinate 5,701, forward strand.
TACCAGGCACTACAAAACACCATTGAACGAATACCCTGCAAATGATTGCGGTTGTAGTTAGCTCCCCATAGGCCGGAAAAGCCGGCCAGATTTTTCCCTATATTTGGCTCAAAAATAACAAATAGGTTGCTATCTTCCAGTGACCTGTAGATATTTTTGTATGCCGTTTCCATATTCTCTTCAAGCGTCCAGTGGCGCACCCCCGGCAACTCCGCCTGGCAGACGCCCAGCAATAACCCCAGCATTAAAAAAACAGCTGTTTTTCTCATTTCAAATCCTCACCTTATTTTACAATGTGCGATCACACACTTTAGTTTACAACAGACTTTTTTTGACCGCTGCCACATTGTTTCGTAAATAGACCGGCAAAGCGGCTTCCGGGCTGACCATTTTTCCCTGCCGGAAATCATGACTGCCAAGTCGGGCAACATCCCCCGCCCGTGGTTCGAAATCCGGTAACACACGAATCACCTGCTCACCCACTCTCTTCATCAAATCGTCACCGTACGCTTCCCAGCCACTACCCACACCAACCCAGTCATTACCATCCGGGCATGCAACAGCGGCTGGCGCGCATACACATTCATTACCCTGCAAGGCAACAGTCCCGGTTCCTGCATCCGTATAGCAACCCCAGTACACTTCTGCCTTGCGTGCATCGAGCGCAGCCATCACCTGCCGCCCGTCAGTCACCCGCATGCCACCCAGCGCCAGTACCGCCAGCGTTGAAACCGGCACCACCGGAAGGTCAGCGGCAAACGCAACCCCCTGTACCACGCTGGCGGCAATGCGAACACCGGTAAAGGAACCAGGGCCACAACCAAAGGCAATTGCATCAAGCTGCGGCACGGTAATGCCGGCCTCGAGCAGCAGCGACTCGATCATGGGAAGCATTAATACTGCATGTTGACGTGGCGCGAGCGCATAACGCTCCAGCACATCGCCATCAACCCACAGTGCCGCCGAACAGGCGGGGGTTGATGTCTCAATGGCAAGCAGATGTACAGACATATCGAGAAACGGACTGGTAACTAGCATCTCCACCCGGAAAGCATAAATCTCGCCAAGACGCAAAGATCGCAAAGTTAAAATCGTACTGTTCTAAAGGCATATTAGATTTTATTTCTTTGCGTCTTGGCGAGAGAAATATCGGCATTAATGGATACACACTAACTATGAAGCAAGCGGCTCAACGCGGGCGGCACCCGCAAAGAATGCATGCACGTTATCAGAATCGTTCGTCCGAGTCATTTCCGGCAGACTTTTCAGGAAGATCCTTCCATATGATTTGGTACGTAACCGCGGGTCACACAACACCAGCACACCACGATCATCCCGGTCACGGATCAGTCGTCCGACCCCCTGCTTCAGGTTGATAACCGCACGCGGCAACTGATATTCCATAAACGGATTGGCCCCCTGTTTCCGTAGTGCTTCGATACGTGCCTGCAGGACCGGATCACCCGGCGAACCAAAAGGCAGTTTGTCGATAATGACACAGGACAATGCAGCACCACGCACATCCACGCCTTCCCAGAAACTGCTTGTTCCCAGCAGTACCGCATTGCCCAGCCCCCTGAAACGCTCGAGTAATTCACGCCGGGGTGCCGCGCCCTGAACCAGCAGGGGATACTCCAGGGTATCTTCCAGCTGTGCGGCCGCCGAGCGCAGTGCGGCATGACTGGTAAACAGCAGAAAGGCCCTGCCAGCACTGGCCTGTAATATATCACGTGCACAGGCAACGACAGCGTCTACATAAAATCTGTCGTTGGGTTCCGGCATATTCTCCGGCATATAGAGCAAGGCATTTTTCCGATAGTCAAACGGACTGTCCAGTTTCAGCATGCGCGCATCATCCAGACCCAATTGTCCTGCAAAGTGTCCGAAGCTGTCACCGACGGCAAGGGTTGCCGAGGTAAAAATCCAGGCACTTGGCAAATTGTCAATGCAATTCCTGAAAGCGGGTGCCACATTCAAAGGCGTCAGGTTGAGACGAAAAGTGGTACGAAATGTCTCAAACCAGTGAATAAAATCACCCGACGCATGTTCCAGCAACAGTCTGAGTCGCTCTTTCAGTACAGTGGCTCTTTGCCGGCAACCGTCCAGGCCCTTGCCCCGTTCAGCCGCCACCTCCAGCCAGTCCGTCAACCGCTGCAAGCAGGTGGACAAATCAGACAACACATCCTGCAAGCCCTTGTCCGTGGCAACCTCTGACCATGCCGCGCGCCGGTCTGCGTGACCCAGCGCAAGCCTGAGCTGATGTATGATTGCTTCCATTCTGTCTACGGCATCCGGCAAGTCCTGCATATCACCGGCTTCCCGCAAATGTTCAAGTCGCACATCCCTGGCAAGATCGCGTAATTGATGGCTGCTGAGTGTGGTGCCAAAAAATATGGATGCCACTTCAGGTAACTGGTGTGCCTCATCAATAATAAAGGCATCCGCCCCCGGCAACAGCTCGCCAAAGCCTTCTTCCTTCAACACCATGTCAGCAAACAACAGGTGGTGGTTGATGACGACGATATCGGCCTCCATGGCATTTCGTCGCGCCTTGACAACAAAGCAATCCTGGAAATATTCACATTCCTGCCCAAGACAGTTCTCAACTGTCGAGGTCACCCGTGGCCATACAATTGAATCTTCAGAGACCAGACCCAGCTCGGCAACATCTCCACTGGCAGTCCGGGCTGACCACGCGCGCACCGCTTCGAGTTCATGTGCCTGTTTCGCAGACAAGCGCCGACCCTCACTGCCGGCCGTCTGCAAGCGATGCCAGCACAGGTAGTTGGCCCTGCCTTTCAGCAAGGCGGTATGAACCGGTGCCTTCAGCGCCTTGCGCACCACCGGCAAGTCCTTAGCGTATAACTGGTCCTGCAGGTGCCGGGTACCGGTGGAAATAATAATCTTCTTGCCGGAAAGCAGGGCCGGCATCAGATAGGCAAATGTTTTGCCGGTGCCAGTACCCGCTTCAACGATCAGGGCCCGGTTTGCAGCAATGGTCTCGGCAGTTGCCTCTGCCATCAGTTGCTGCTCGCGCCGTGGCGAGAATCCCTGCACACAGTCTGCGAGTGGTCCCGTGTCTCCCAGCAAGTCAGTCAATCCGGACATAGGGCCCCTGTCGTACTAGCGCGGATCGAGTTCTCGGGCACGCTGCTCGGCAGCAGCAGCACCCCTGGTGTCATTCTGCTCACGCCGGGCCTGTGCTATGAGCCGCCAGTTGCGTGCCTGCTGAGTACGATTACCCGCTGCAAGACTATTGGACTTCACAGCCAATTGCTCTGCCTGCGATGCTTCACCCTGCGAGAGTCTCACTGTTGCCAGGTGATACCAGAGAACCGGGTTGCGCGGATCGATACGAATCGCCCGTTCCAGCGATGCAGCCGCAGGTTCCAGTTCCCCCGCATTTGCCTGCTGTTCCGCCTGGCCCAGTAATGCCACAACGGCTGTGGGCTGACTGCGGACAACCGGTGCGTCCTGCGAAGGTAATGGCGGGTGTAAATATGGCTGTGTCTGCACCGGGACACCTGTCCTGGAATCAGAATCAGGCCGCTGCACGGGTGCCTGCCGACCCTTTTCAACCACCGGTGGCGTATGTTCACGCGAAGCCGTGCTGCTGCAGGCTTGCAATAAGCATTGTGCAAGCACCGGCAACGCGACGACAACTGTAAATCTCATTCAAACAACTCCTTGAACCAGTCAACCGGGCCAGGTGATGGCCGCTTACCCTTGACACACGGGGCATTATTCACGGGCGCACTGCCCGTGCTGAAAGGTAATTGTACGGCATCCGGGCAGCCCGCATCTGCCAATAATCCCGTTTTCGGATCAATCCACTGGTAGTCAATATTTTCTACTGCTGTTTGTATCGGGTCTGGGTTACTAAAATGCACAAACAGGTCACGCCAGACGCGCAGCGCACCGGTTGAACCGGTGAGTCCGGTCGACTGGTTATCATCACGCCCGATCCAGACAACGCCAAGGCGATCACCGGTAAAGCCTGCAAACCAGCTGTCTCTCAGGTCATCTGTCGTGCCGGTCTTGCCGGCTATGTCCTGGCTGCCTGGCAGACTTTGGTAAATGCCACGTCCGGTCCCCTCACGTACGGCATAACGCATCGCCGTGGCAATCAGATAGTTAGGCACCTGATCAACGGCCGCCTGTACACTGAGTGGATAGCGTTGCAAGGGCGTATTATCCGCCGCCAGCACGGCAGTAATCGCACGCAGGGGGGTACGAAAACCACCGCTGGCGAATGTCTGGTACAGCCGTGTTACCTGCAGGGGTGACATTTCAACGGCACCCAGCACCAGCGATGGGTACGGGTTCAAATGTTGTTCAACACCCAGCCTGCGGAGTGTTTTGATGATCGGGTCAAGACCCAGCGCGAGTCCAAGCCGTGCGGTACTGACATTATAGGAATGTGCCAGTGCCTGGTATAAGGGCACATCACCGTGGTTTTTTCTGTCATAGTTGCGGGGTTCCCACTGGTCACCGTTACGTGCCGTATACGTCAGCGGGCTGTCATCCAGCAAGGTCGCCAGGGTATAGCGTTGCGGCTGTTCCAGGGCAGTCAGGTAAACAGCAGGTTTCAGTAATGAGCCTACCTGGCGTTGTGCATCCAGCGCCCGGTTGAAACCGGCAAATTTCGGATTCCGCCCACCGGCCAGTGCCAGTACCTCACCACCCTCTACTGACGTCACCACAGCCGCCGCTTCCAGTGTACCTGCCTTGATCTTCCGTGCATTTTCAAGCCCCTTTAACCGCGTCGCGAGGACCTGTTCCAGCTGCCACTGCACCCGGGGGTCAAGGGTTGTAAAGATACGCAAACCTTCAGAGGTAATGTCTTCATCCTGGTAGTCACGCTGTAGCTGGCGACGCACCAGATCAAGAAAGGCTGGAAAGGTATTAATGGCCTTTCTTTTAAACGAACTCACACCCAGCTTGCGGGATTTTGCCCGAGCAGCCTCCTCAGGCGTAGTGAGTTCCAGTTCCGCCATCACATCAAGTACCCGGTTACGCCTGGCAAGCGCACGCTCCGGATGACGTCTTGGATTGTAATAGGATGGCCCCTTTACCAGCCCCACCAGCAACGCATACTGCTCCACTGACAGTTCCGTCAATGGCCGTTCAAAGTAAAAATAACTGGCGAGTCCAAAACCATGGATAGCCCGGTTACCATCCTGGCCAAGGTAGACCTCGTTTAAATAGGCCTCGAGAATTTCATCCTTGTCGAAATGCCATTCCAGCAGCAAGGCCATGATCGCCTCATTGACCTTGCGTACCAAAGAACGCTCACTAGTGAGAAAAAAGTTTTTTACCAGTTGCTGGGTCAGGGTGCTTCCCCCCTGCACCACACCACCGGCTCGAAGATTCGCCAGCAACGCACGCAGAATAGCCAACGGCGCCACACCGTGATGCGAATAGAAACCCCGGTCCTCGATGGCAATCAGTGCATCTGTCAGGCTGACAGGAACCTCGTCCAGCTGCAGCAAGACCCGGTCTTCATTATGGGCAGGATAAAAGCTCCCGACCAATACCGGATCCAGTCTGGCCAGACTGACCGCCTGTCTGCTGTTTCCGTCAGACAGCTTCGCAATTCGGTTCCCGGAAAATGTCACCCGGAGATCGCGGCCAGCCTCCCGGCCATCCCAGAAATCAAAGGAACGGGATAACACATGGAAGTTGTTACCGTTGCGCGAGAACTGTCCGGATGCCTGCGGGCTGACTACGGGGCGATAGTGCAGCGCCCTTAACTCGGACAGGAACTGTTCTGCAGAAACCTCCAGGCCGGCATACAATTCCAGGGGGCGCGCATAGACACGTGCCGGCAAAGACCAGCGCTTGCCCGCAAACTGGTGGCGCACCTGGTAGTCGAGCCAGACAATATATCCGGCCATGAGGATAGCCAGAAAAACGAACAGCCGGCCCCAGACAGACTTCCGTTTGATAGTTTTACGACGCGCCTTTTTCCGCCCGCGTTTGCGGCGTTTAGCCATTTCCCAATATACCTGCCTTGATTCTGGTGAGCGTGTTAACAGCCAGACTGTGTTAACAGGCTGACCGGCAGGCAATCATACCCGATTAAGCTGAAAGGTCATCCACGGGATATATGTTAGGGGAAAATACCCCCCGGCCGAAGCCGGGGCAAAAAGATACTACATAAGTGGTTATTGTCTGTCGCAGGCACGCGGCACCTGTCCTGGGCCAGCTAGAATAACCCGCAGCACGACGGCCCGGGCGGTTTGCGATGTAGCGTCTTGTAGATATTCAGATCCAGGGTATTGATCCGAGCATCCCCGTTGAAGTCTGCATCGACATTGTAGTTGGCATCACC
>JASJGW010000005.1:0-6088 GCA_033791305.1 Gammaproteobacteria bacterium
GCGATTGCCCATGCCGCTGTCACGCGCCACTGTATAGGCGTCGATGACATGAAATTTCAGCTTGCGCTCGATGAGGGTCTGCTGGATGACGCGCGGCAGTTGTTCCCAGACTTTATCCGCAGCGTAGGGACTGTTGAGCAGGAAGGTCGCACCCACCGCGGCCTTTTCCAGAACATTGGTGCGTTCCAGAAAATTAAACTGGTGGCAACCGATGAAATTGGCCGACTGTACCAGGTAGCTGGAGCGGATCGGCTCGGGACCGAAGCGCAGGTGCGAAATGGTCTGCGAACCGGACTTCTTGGAATCGTAGACGAAGTAGCCCTGGGCGTGGTAGGCAGGATCCTCGCCGATGATCTTGATGGTGTTCTTGTTAGCGCCCACCGTGCCATCGGCACCGAGGCCATAGAACAGCGCGCGCACTACCCGCTCCGACTCGATGTTGAAATTCGGGTCAAATACCAGGCTGGTGTGGCTGACATCATCGTTAATGCCCACCGTAAAGCCGTTCTTCGGCCGTGGCTGGTCGAGTTCACCAAATACCGCCTTCACCATGGCTGGCGTGAACTCCTTGGAAGACAGGCCATAGCGCCCGCCGATGATGCGCGGCAGTACGGCGGTCGGCAGGCTGCCGTCGGCCGCGGCCTGGGTCAGCGTGGTAACGACATCCAGGTACAGGGGTTCGCCCGGGGCGCCCGGTTCCTTGGTGCGGTCCAGCACCGCGATAGCGCGGGTGCTGGCGGGCAGAGCGGCCAGCAGGTGGGCGGTGGAAAACGGCCGGTACAGGTGCACCTGGATGACACCGACCGCTTCGTCATGCGCCAGCAGCCAGTCCACCGTCTCGCGCACAGCATCGGCGCCCGAGCCCATCAGGATGATGACCCGCTCCGCCCCGGGGTCACCGTGGTATGCAAACAACTGATAGTAGCGACCGGTGAGCTCACCCAATTCGCGCATCTTGCGTGCCACGATCTCCGGGGTGCGCGCATACCACGGGTTGACGGTCTCGCGACCCTGGAAATAGACATCGGGATTCTGTGCCGTACCGCGTATGAACGGAATATCGGGGCCCAGACCACGCTGCCGGTGCGCCCGGACCAGGTCGTCGTCGATCATGGCCCGAATCTCGGCGTCGGTGAGCAGTGTGATCTTGTTGATCTCGTGCGAGGTGCGGAAGCCGTCAAAGAAGTGAATAAAGGGTATGCGTGCCTCCAGTGAACTGGCCTGCGCGATCAGGGCCATGTCGTGTGCCTCCTGCACCGAGCCACTGGACAATTGCGCAAAACCGGTGCTGCGCACCGCCATCACATCCTGGTGGTCGCCGAAGATAGACAGGCCCTGTGCCGCCAGCGAGCGCGCCGCGACGTGAAACACCGCGGCAGTCAGTTCACCAGCGATCTTGTACATGTTCGGGATCATCAGCATCAGGCCCTGCGATGCTGTGAAGGTTGTCGTCAGCGCCCCGGTCTGCAGGGCGCCGTGTGCCGCACCTGCGGCGCCGCCCTCGCTCTGCATCTCCGCGATGATCGGTATGTCGCCCCAGAGATTGGTCTTGCCCTCGTTGGCCCATTGGTCGGCCAGCTCCCCCATGGTGGAAGACGGCGTGATGGGGTAGATCGCACAGACCTCGTTGACGCGATAGGCCACGTAGGCCACAGCCTCGTTACCGTCAAAGGTGACTACTTGCCGGTTTTCCATGTATTGCTCCAGGGGCCGGCAGTCAGGTGCCGGAGAAAACGATTGCGTGAATCATGACCTGCATGCGCGGCCAGCGTCAGGCGGGTTCAGGGACCATGTCGATGGCATGGCAGGGGCATTGCTGGAAGCAAACACCGCAACCGGTGCACTTGTCGAAATTGACTAAATAGCCCTTGCCCCGGCCGAGCTTGTTGATGGCCCGTTCCGGACAGGCCCCGAAACAGCCGTCGCACTCGAAGCAGTTGCCGCAGGACAGGCACCGCAGCGCCTCGAAAACGGCGTCGGCCTTCCGCAGACCATGCACCACTTCCTCGAAGCCGGACTGGCGCTGCTGCAGGTCGAGATTCTCCTGCGACCGTTGCGCGGCATCGGTGAAATACCAGACATGCAGCTTGTCGAAGCTGGCAAGCGGATTCTTCGCCGGCGCCAGGTAGACTTCACCGCGTAGCCAGGCGTCGATGTTGCGTGCCGCCTTCTTGCCGTGACCGACGGCCACGGTGACGGTGCGTTCCGAGGGTACCATGTCGCCACCGGCGAAGATGCCAGGCTGGCCGGTCATCATGTGTTCGTCAACGATCACCGTGTCCCATTCAAACTCGATGCCCTCGATCTCCTTTAGCAGGCCAGCATCCGAATTCTGTCCCAGTGCCAGGATCAGGGAATCGGCCTCCAGCGTTTCCAGCTTGCCCGTGCTGTGCGGGCGGCCATCCTCACCGACCTCCATGACTTCGACGGTGAAAGTGGTGGCGTCGATTTCCTTGATAGTGCGCAGCCAGTTGATCTTCACACCTTCCTCGAGGGCCTCGTCGGCCTCGAAGGGATGTGCGGGCATATGCTCACGGTCGCGGCGATAGATGATCAGGGCTTCATCCGCACCGAGGCGCTTGGCGACACGTGCGGCATCCATGGCGGTATTGCCGCCGCCGTAGATGGCGACCCGGCGGCCGAGTTGTGGCTGCTCGCCGGCCTCGACGCTGGCCAGGAAGCTCACCGCATCCAGCATCTTGCCGGCGTCGCGCGCCGGAATGTCGATATGCTTGCTGATGTGGGCGCCGATGGCGACGAACACGGCAGCAAAATTTCCCGCATCCCGTTCCGCCAGCAGGTCCTCGACCTTGTGGTTGAGAACGATCCTGACACCCATGTCCTCGATACGCCTGATCTCCGCGTCGAGGATATCCCGGGGCATGCGGTAGGCGGGAATGCCGAAATGCATCATGCCGCCAGCCGTCGGCCCGGCCTCATGGATCTCCACGGTGTGTCCCAGGCGCGTCAGGTGGTAGGCCGCCGACAGGCCACTGGGGCCGGCGCCGACGATCAGCACCCGTTTGCCACTGTCCGCCGCCTCCCATTCGACCTGCCAGCCCTTCTTGATGGCGCGATCGCCGAGGAAGCGTTCCACGGCATGAATACTCACCGGGCTATCGAGCTGGCTGCGGTTGCAGCCTGATTCACAGGGGTGGTAGCAGACGCGGCCATGCACCGCCGGCAGAGGGTTTTCCTCGATCAGTGCCTGCCAGGCTGCCTGGTAGCGTTTTTCAACCGCCAGGGCAAGCCAGGCCTGAATATTCTCGCCGGCCGGGCAGGCGGCATTGCAGGGGGGCAGCAGAGACACATAGTCGGGACGCTGCACGCGCGCCGGGCCCATGTGGGTTTCGTGCAACAGGTCCGGCGGACGCGTCAGGTCGTGCTTCATGCGAACAGATCTCCTGGAATCGGGTAATACTGCACTGTGTGTCGGCAGCCGCCCGAAAATATGTGCCTGCCAGCATCGACCCGGGCTGGTGACCCGGGCAGGATGTCAGCGTTCCCTTGCCATGACTCGATGCGGGTATGATGGGGGTATCTTAAACAGTACGGCGCGCCGCATCAATTAGCTACAGCGTGGAGAACCTTTACTATCGTGTTATACGCGGGTGATGGAACAAACAAGGGCCACACAGGCGAGGCTAGACTATATGCTAGTCGCGCGCCTGGTTGCAGCAACTGTCAGGAGCGGCGATAGACGCAGAGACGTGAGAACTCGGTTTCAACACGAGCTGTCAGCTTCGGCAGCCGGGCCAGGGTATCAATGTGCGTCTCACCCCGCATAATAAGCAGGCATTGCAGGCAATCCCTGGCATCTTCCGGTAACGGCAAAGACATGGGTACAGAGAATATCAGGTGTATTATACTAGCACTGGTAACCACCAGGGCAGAAGCATGCTGTTCCTATGTATGAAACCTTCTATCAGTTAAGTGCTGATCCGTTCCGCCTAAGCCCGGATCCCGAGTTTTCATTCCAGCACCGGACCTACCGCAAGGCGATGACCTACATGCTTCATGCCCTCCGCCGCGCGGAGGGCTTTGTCATGATTACGGGACAGCCCGGTACGGGAAAGACCACACTGGTCAGTGATCTTGTCCGCACGCTCAGCTTTGATCAGGTAGACATTGCCAAAATCGTCAGTACGCAACTGACGTCGAATGACCTGCTCAACCTGGTGGCTTACTCGTTCAATCTGGACCCCGAGGGTTGGAGCAAGGCTAAAGTGCTGGTTCAGGTAGAACGTTTCCTGAAGCAACAATATCAGCAGGGACGACGCCCCCTGCTGATTGTCGACGAAGCCCAGGGTATGGATGAGGATGCCCTCGAAGAACTCCGTCTGCTAACCAATCTACTGGTTGGCAACCATCAATTACTGCAAGTATTTCTGGTTGGCCAGGAACAATTGCGGGATACCGTGAACACGCCATCCCTGGAGCAGTTACAGCAACGCTTGATTGCCTCGACGTATCTTGAGCCTCTTGATGTCGATGATACCAGGGCTTATATCAAACATCGGCTTCACTGTGTGAACTGGCGGGGTGACCCGCTGATCAGCACGGAAACTTATGCCATGATTCAGCACTACAGTCATGGTATACCTCGCCGGATAAACCAGATTTGCAGCCGTCTTTTTTTACATGGCAGCATCGAGGGAAAACACCGACTTGGCACAGCGGACCTGGAGATTGTTGTCGAAGAACTGCAGCAAGAGTTGTTGCTGCCAATGGGCAAACAGGGTATCTACGAGGTGGCTCCATGGCCAGAGGAGCAATATGAGGAAACCTATGAAGAAGAGCCCCAAACGAGTCCTTCAGCACCGAAAATCGTACTGCCAACCACAGCAACCCCGCCGGGAACTGAACGAGCCACGCAGCCATCGTCTCTGCAGGCAGCAGCAACAAGGCACCACATGCCGGCCAGTGAACCGGCTGCTGTTGCCGGCCACGTCGCAGGAACAGACAACAATCACGCAAGCATTCACCACAAGAAGCGGGTGATCTTGCTGGCGCTGGTTGCAATACTACTTGCGGTATACATCAGCGATGGTGACATGGATCAGCCAGTACCTGATCAGCACTCAATGGCACTGAGCCAGGCTGGGCCACCGCAGCTAGTACTGCCCGCCACCGAAGACAGCGAAGTTACATCAGTTCAACCCCGGCCGGAGACGCCATCAGCTGAAGAACAGGCCACTAGTGGCACCGGGAGCAGTGCAAGCGAGGCCAGCAGCAATACCCGGGGAGATAGAGAAATATTTGCCTTGCTTGCCATCGAAACCGGCCAGAACCCTGCGCCGGAACTCGATCCCGGTGAAACCTCACTGCCCGCACCTCCGTTGGCCATGGTTGATCCGGACAAAACACCGGCACCTGCTACGACAGATCACGAAACTGCCGCACAGAACGAACCAGGTCAGGACATACCGACACCGGCTCAAGAAGTAGCTCCCGTTGTTGCGTTGTCACAGGACAATCAGGCAAGGGAAGCACCAACCCCGGGGCCTGTTAAAGAACTCACCATGACACCACCGTTATCAGAGGAAGAACAAATTGCGGAATTACTGGCCAATGGTCAACGTTCGCTAAAACAGTACCGATTACTGACCCCGAAAGATGACAGCGCCTACCATTACTTTCAGCAGGTCCTCAAGCTGGATCCGGGAAACAGTGATGCGCTCTACGGTATAGAGCAGGTTGTGGCCGGCTACACCTTGCTGGCCACGGATGCACTCAACAAGAATGACAAGCAGAAAGCCGAGCTATATATCACTCGCGGGTTTCGTATCAGTCCGAATGATGAAGGCCTTCAAGCATTGCGCGACTGGATGAATGTCCTGCCGATCAAGAGTGCCCCTGAACCGGAACCCGAGGACTTTTTTACGCGTTTCAAGAAATTTTTTTCACAACCGCCGAACGAGAAGATTGATGACCGGATACAGACAGACGAGCCATAAGAATGGAGACATTTATCAAGCTCCTCTTTGACGGGGCTACTGGCAGTGCTTTTCCAGAAGCAGATGTTCTTTTTGCGCAATCGCCACCAGTTGGTTTCGCCGCTGTATTGGCACCCTGTATAATTCCATAA
>JASJGW010000006.1:0-2879 GCA_033791305.1 Gammaproteobacteria bacterium
GGACACTATCGCGGCGGTCACGGCAAAGCTGAGCGAGCTCCGGCACGGCCTGCCAGAGGGTGTCGAGATCGTCGAGACCTACGATCGTTCCGACCTGATTCTCAGAGCTGTGGACAACCTGAGCGACAGGCTCATTGAGGAATTCATCGTGGTCGCCCTGGTGTGTCTGGTGTTCCTGTTTCACTTGCGCTCCGCCTTTGTCGCCATCGTGACCCTGCCACTGGGTATCCTCATTTCCTTCATCATCATGAAACATGCCGGGATCAATGCCAACATCATGTCGCTGGGTGGTATCGCTATTGCCGTCGGTGCCATGGTCGATGCAGCAATCGTGATGATCGAGAATGCCCACAAGCACCTGGAAAAGGCAGGCCCCGGGCTAACCTCAAAGCAACGCTGGGAAACCATTGCCCGGGCGGCGCAAGAGGTCGGGCCGGCCTTGTTCTATTCGCTGCTCATCATCACCCTGAGCTTTATCCCGGTGTTTACCCTGGAGGCCCAGGAAGGGCGGCTTTTCGCCCCTCTCGCGTATACCAAGACATTTGCCATGGCCGCATCGGCGGGACTCGCCGTCACCCTGGTACCGGTACTGATGGGGTATTTCATTCGCGGGCGCATTCCAAAAGAATCGATCAACCCGCTCAGCCGTGTGCTGATCTGGCTGTATCGGCCTGCCTTGAAGGTGGTGCTGGACTATCCAAAGATAACCTTGCTGGTATCCCTGTTGGTCTTGTTGAGCATGTTAATTCCGTTATACGGCATCGGTGGTTTGCTGGCTCCGGTTAAATGGCCCCTGCAACTGGGGCAGCTGGCAGAGCCGTCATTTGCCAGCAGTGCCATTGCCGAGATCGAATCCAGGCAGGAGCGTATCGCCACGGGCTGGCAGGCTGTATTCCGGGACACCCCCTGGCTGGCACGCCTTGGGTCCGGATTGGGTTCAGAGTTCATGCCGGAATTGTTCGAGGGCGATCTCATGTATATGCCCACCACGCTGCCCGGCATCTCTATCGGCAAGGCGCGCGAACTGCTACAGCAGACCGACCGACTGATACTCCAGACACCGGAGGTCAAGCGGGTGTTTGGCAAGATTGGCCGGGCTGATACGGCGACCGACCCGGCACCACTGAACATGATCGAGACACTGGTGCAACTGAAACCCCGGGATCAATGGCGTCCCGGCTTGACGGTAGACAAACTGATCGCCGAACTCGATGAACGGGTACGGTTTCCTGCGCTGACCAATGCCTGGGTCATGCCGATCAAGACGCGTATCGACATGCTGGCAACCGGCATCAAAACACCCGTCGGTATCAAGGTTGCCGGACCCGATCTGAAAGAGATCGGGCGCATTGGAGAGCAGCTCGAAAAGGTGCTGATGCAGGTACCGGGTACGACATCAGTCTATTCCGAACGCGTCACCGGCGGACGCTACATCGAGATTATCCCCAGGCGACTGGAAGCGGCAAGATTGGGACTCAATATCGAGGATATCAACGAAATCGTCAGTGCCGCTGTCGGCGGCATCAATGTTTCCGAGACAGTGGAAGGCCTTGAACGCTACTCTGTGAACCTGCGTTTTCCCCGCGAACAAAGGGATGATGTCAGGAAACTCCAGCAACTCCCACTGATCACGGCAACCGGGGCCCAGATACCACTGTCGCAGATTGCGGAAATCAAGGTGGTTGATGGCCCCCCCATACTGAAGAGCGAGAATGCACGCCTGAATGGCTGGGTTTTTGTGGATATCCGCGGTGTCGATCTCGGCAGTTATGTCAACACGGCCCGCAATCACGTGATGGAACAGATCAAACTGCCACCTGGTTATTCCGTTACCTGGTCCGGGCAATATGAGTATCTGATCCGTGCACAGGAGAAACTGCGCCAGGTCGTGCCTCTTACCCTGAGTATCATCTTCGTACTGCTGTACCTGGCATTTCGCAGCGCAGGCGAGGCCATTCTGGTAATGCTGTCTCTGCCTTTTGCACTGGTGGGGGGGGTCTGGTTAGTGCTGCTACTGGACTTCAATCTGTCAGTGGCGGTTACCGTTGGTTTTATCGCACTGGCTGGTGTGGCTGCGGAGTTTGGCGTGGTCATGCTGGTCTATCTTGATAATACCCTGGAGGCTTACAGACGTGAGGGACGTCTCGTCAGTCACGGCGACCTGCGGGATGCCGTCATGGAAGGCGCGGTCCTCCGGGTACGTCCGAAGGCAATGACGGTGGCGGTCATCATCGGCGGCCTGCTGCCGATCATGCTGAGTGAGGGAACCGGCTCCGAGGTGATGCAGCGCATTGCTGCACCCATGGTCGGTGGCATGGTGACCGCCCCGCTGCTGTCCATGTTTGTACTGCCCGCTATTTATTATTTATGGAAACAGCGAATCATCGGCAAGTCCTGATTGCCGGGCAGCAACAGTCCATATTACTTTTTGCCGGTAATAATTCCTGTATGACCATCTTTAGAGTCGAGCTTCTGATATTCCGGGGGGACACGGAAGTAATCGCGGGATGCAGTCTCGTGAGAAACCGCCTCAAGCATAAAGGTCACATCACCACCAGCGGGACGGCTTCGAATCGATATATATTTCTCGTTCGATTGAACCGCAATCCAGTCCGGATCTGTCCATGCCTTGGAAAAATCAATCAACCGTGCCATGGTGATGACCTCGCGGGGAGTCATTCCCAGGGCATACGCATCGGCCATACAGTGCTCTGCTACCGGCATGTCATTCACGATCTCGTTTACAATCATGCACCGCACACCTGCTACCGTATCCTTTTTCCCTGTCGGCTTTAGAATGGGTGCTACCACTGGTTTCCTGGTTACCTGCTTCAGGTTAGCATCATTCCCTGATTTTTCCGGCATTTTCCTATCTTGAT
>JASJGW010000007.1:0-13323 GCA_033791305.1 Gammaproteobacteria bacterium
CCTTGAGCATTCCGGTTACGGGTCTAAGAGTATAGACCACCTTTTGCCGAAGTATCCGGGACCTGTTTATGCTGGTACGTGTAAGTCTTGAACCCGTAAATCTGTCGTAAATAGAGACGTATAAAACAATGATGTCACCGTCAGCCCAGGTAAAAATACCGTAACAAACAG
Source organism: Gammaproteobacteria bacterium (assembly GCA_033791305.1). Taxonomy (GTDB): domain Bacteria; phylum Pseudomonadota; class Gammaproteobacteria; order UBA9214; family UBA9214; genus UBA9214. The sequence continues at coordinate 172 of JASJGW010000007.1, forward strand.
CACCACAACTATAAGCGGCCAGCACGAACGGTGCGGTCGTCCCGGCCCAGACAGGGTCACACACTCAACAGCCTCTCTGTCATCGCAAATAAGAGCTGTTATGTAAACTTTGGCATAATCCTGTCGGCCAGGCTTACAGATTTTGAGTAAAACCCGGTTCCTGAATCGTGGACATTTTCATACAAACCGCTGATTCGCCATTATATTGACGAGGACGGTTTGAATCTTGCATATTTTTTATGATGATAAGTTATCGACTGTCCTGATTGCCTGCAATACCTGGCAAATGATCAGATGCAATGACAGGGATATATAGTTAACAAAAATATATATTATGGAGAGCGGCAACAAGCGATACAGGTTCGCTCGTTACACTGAATAACATGAAATATTTATCTGCATGCATGACAGGCATAGTGTTGCTGTTCGCGTTTACGGGCACTGCAAATGCTGCCCTGGTCTACGCCGATAGTCTGGTAGCAACCAGCCCGGACAATATCTTTAACGCTTCCAACCCGACCGTTAACGGCTTTGACCAGGACGGAGATTCGGCAATCGATTCTTCTGGTGATATCACAGGCATACCGAATGGCGGTGGAGTTTTCCTGTCCGAAGCAGCAGAATTCACCTCAACCACCGATAGCTGGATTGATGTCCAGTTGGCAGAGACGGTTATGTTAGGTGCGGGTGCAGATCTGCAAATTTTTGACTGGGACGCCAATAACACAAATACAGGTGAATCAGCCTCGGTCTGGGTAAAAACCAGTATCGGCGATGCATTTGCACGGGTTGGCACGGTAACAGGGGGCAGCCTGGAGGGCCTTCTTGATATAAATCCTGCGGACTTCTCGGGATTTATAAACTACGTACGCATCGAAGGCATTGACGGACAAAACGCACTGGATATTGATGCGATTGCAGGTATTCACACCGCAGTGATTCCCTTACCACCCGCTGTGCTGCTGTTCGGCTCAGGCCTGCTGGGACTGGTTGTCGTTGCACGCAAGCGCAGCAGCTGATAACCGAAAAATAACAACAAACAGGGAAAACGGCAGACCGGGGTCTGCCGTTTTTTATTTGCTGGTGTGTACAAACACGCCGTTCCAGTCCGGGCCAATCCCTTCGGCCAGCAATCTCGGGATACGTTCAAGGTATAAAGAATAAAAACTGTCATCCGGATACGCTTCCGCCAATGATCTGAAACCGTCCAGGGCAGCTTCCAACTGGCCCGAGAAATACAACCCGACAGCCGCGTTGCTCGCCTTTATAGCGGTGATGGTTTCATATGACAAGGCAGCTTTTTTGCCGGCGGGCTCGAATATCGTCACCGGTTCGTGCTTGCCTTTCACTCTGACACGATCCAGACAGCGCAAGGTAATACCCGTCAACCCTTCCGCGGTCGCCTCGCTGACAATCAGGCCTACACCGTAGTACTTGGTCAGACCCTCCAGCCGCGACCCGAGATTGACCGCATCACCGATGACCGTATAGGCACGCCGGTATTCGGAACCCATATCGCCCACATTCATCATGCCACTATTGATACCGATGCCCATATTAACTTCAGGCCAGCCCCGCTCCCGGAAATCGGCGCGCAATTCCACCAGCTTATCCAGCATCGCCAATGCAGCCTCAACAGCATGTTGGCGGTGGTTGTCATCATGGATCGGCGCACCCCAGAAGGCCATGATCATGTCGCCAACATATTTGTCGATAGTGCCCTTGCCGTTAAAGATGATGCCGGTCATGGGCGTAAAGAAGTGGTTTAGCAGACGTTTGAGTTCATCAGCGGCGAGTGACTCGGAGATCGTGGTGAAACTGCGGATGTCACAAAACAACACCGACAAATTACGACTTTCGCCGTCAACAGCAAAATTACCGTCCGGGTCACGATTCATTTCCTCGACCCGCTCGGGTGGTACATACTGGCCAAAGATCGCTTTTAGTTGCCTTCGACTGCGCGCCTCGACAAGAAAACCGTAGGCAAGATCGGCGATACTGGTCATTGCAACCAGCACCAGCGGGGCAACGATCGCGAGTACGATCCCCTGGCTGCTCCATAGCCACAGGTTCAGGGCTATCAGCAGCCCCATAAAAACAAGACTCAACAACATGGTCACAATCGGACTAATAAATGGCGCCACCAGTACCGAGATCAGCCCCAGACCCAGCAGCGTCGCCACGTTGGCACCTGCGGCCCATGAAGGTTCAAAGGGGAAGTGCCCGTCAAGAATGCCGGCAATTATACTAGCGTGCACTTCAACTCCGGGATAGACACCCTGTACCGGTGTTGCACGCAGGTCATACAGGCCAACGGCCGTTGTACCGAACAACACAATCGCTCCATCCAGCAATCCGGTAGATGGCAGCCCGTTCAACACATCTGCCGCTGAAACGTAGTGGAAACTGCCCTGCCGTCCTCGGTAAGGCACCAGCACCTTGCCTGCTGCATCGGTAGGTATATCCAGCAGTTCTCCCAGCGATACGGATTCCACCGCAATGCTGCCATCAACCGGCACCCCGTCCAGGTTGATCTGAGCCACTTGCAGGTAACGCCGGATGGTCTCGAGTGCAAGCGAGGTATACAACTGGCCACCGTAGCGCAGCAGCAAGGGTGCACGCCGAATAACGCCATCGGCATCCGGCATGATCGAGAAAAAGCCGGCAGTTGCTGCCTGTCGTTGCAAGACCTCAAGATTTGCAACATAGGAGTCCATCCGCGGCACCAGCAAGTCTTCGACCACATCCCCGGGCAGCGGCAGGGCCTCCGGCAGCATACCCTTGGGTGGATCTGAGGCATCGGCAAAGGTATAGCCCAGCACAATGTCATAATCACGGATGACTTCCGCAAATAGCTGGTCCTGGCTCTTGATCAGGTCTGCCACCAGGGTATTGCTTAGCAACGCCTGCCTGGTTTCCGGATCCAGATGCCCCAGCAAGGCATCAATCGGATTACGCTGCGGTTCAGCAAACACCACATCCATCGCCATGACAAAGGCGCCCTGTTCAAAAACGCGCTGTGTCAGTCTTGAGACGGTTGCCCGGGACCATGGCCAACGTCCCTCCTGGCGCAGACTTTTCTCATCAATATCGACAATAACAATGCGGGGATCTGGCTTGCGTTCGTCTGGCAGCAACGCGCGGAAGCGCAAGTCGTAGGCCAGCCACTCCAGCCGCTGGTCAAGCTCACTCAGCACCGGCACATCAAATACCTTGACTGAAATCGCAAAGGCCGTCAGGAACATGCCGATGGCAACAGGAAACAGTAGCCGCTGTTGCTTGCCAGCAGCCATATCAGCACGCCCGCCTGCAGCGGCGCCGCGCAAGGAATGCCTGCATATTAATGCTATGTTTAAAAATCATCTGTTTCTTGTTGATTTTAATAAAGACTGCTCGAATTCCGAAAACCGTATCCTGTCGGGGAATGTGACACCCAAAACATTAAGCACAGAGGTATAATATTGACAGAAGTACTTGAATGAGAGTAGATTTTAAACATAAATCAAGAATAAAGAAGAAATCTAAATAACAATAACATGGCTGACGGAGGTCACATGCTATCCCGTATGTTTACAGGTGAGAACCTGCATGGCGCAACGATTCCAGGAGAAATGCTGGCTCTTGAGCCGCGTTACCTGTTCGATGCCGCTGCGGCCATAACAGCTGATGTAACGACTGATACCGGTACTGGCGACACGTCCACCACAAGCAACGATACATCACCCGGCCCTGCGGATTCTTCGCAGCAGGAAACAACAGCTTTCCTGGATTCAATTGTTGCCCCGGCAGCGGTGACGGACTTACTGATCGATAAACAAATTATCGATTCTTTTGAGAATCTTCCCCCGGGAACTACCGTCGGATTCGTGGAATCAAACCAGGGATCCGGTGATTTAACATACACTATTACGGGCGGGTCAGGAGAAACAGCCTACTTCCTTGAAGAAGCGACTGGTCGCATTCGTGTGCTTGATCCTTCACAGATTAACTTCGAGAGTTCACCGGTTGAAACACTCATTGTTCAGGTAACCGATTCCAGCGGTGACACAGATACCACCACAATTACAATCAATATTGCTGATACAAATGATGCACCCACCATCGATTCTGTCGATGGCCCCAGCCCGGACCCTGTTGCTGCAGGTAATACCGTGGTAACACAGATTGACGCAAGCGACGAAGATGGTGACGAAATAAGCTACCAGCTGGTTAACGCACCTGAAGGCGCATCGATTGACTCGAACGGACTATTCAGTTGGACCACAACTGCCGGTGACATAGGCACAACAACAATACAGGTAAGCATCAGCAATGATTTTGATCCGTCACTCGCTCAGCTTGTCAGTTTTGATGTAAATGTGACGACCGTACCGGAACCGGAACCGGTTCCGGAAACGGAAACGGAAGAAGACCCGTTCAGCCCGACAAATGACAGTAACAACAGCAACCCTGTCACTACAAGCAGCGCTACCAGCACCACCCCTGTTGGTGCTGAATTTATTGACGACAGTACCCGGTCAGAACCATTCGGCACCGAGGCAGAAATTATTCGTGACAGCGTGCACGCTGCCGAAGCCAGAGATGCTTCACAGCTTGAGACTGATAGTACCGAATTCGACACGACTGACGAGGACGGTTCCGTATTTCTCGCATCCAGTGAAGTCGCTGCCATGGATGCCGATGTTGCGGAAATACAGAGGCTGATTGATGCCGGCAAGGACCCCACGTTGCTGACGCCGGCTACCGCAGCAGGTATTTCGAAACAACTAATGCAACAGGCCACCACGCCGGAAGCACAGATTGCCGAAATCCTTTCCATCATGGAAGAAGTGACCAACCTCATTGGCTGCGGTCGTTAGCACCAGCAACAGAACTATAAGGGACATATCAGTGCCAACGCAGTCAATGAGAAAGAAATTTCCGCTGCGCTACCTGTTGGTACTGCTCCTGTGCCTGTCCAGCCTGCAGGTACTTGCCGAGGATAATCGTGGCCGGGTCATGCTGATCCGTGGTGCAGTAACCGCAACAGATGAAACCGGCGTACCACGCATCCTGCGCGCCGACAGCCGTGTACGCCTGGGTGAAGTCGTACAAACCGGCGCAGACAGTGTGGTGCAGATTGTGTTTCCCGACCGTTCCATGTTGCACGTCAAGGCAGACACGCAACTTAAGGTCGAGAGATTCAACTTCGAACAGACGCAGCCTGAAAATGACACCGTAAAAGTACGCTTGTACACGGGTGGTATGCGTTCGCTCACAGGACTGGTAGGCAAGCGCAATCCTGACAAGGTCAAGTACGAAACCCCGATTGCCACCATTGGTATCCGTGGCACTATTCTCGAAATTGATCGCGCCGCGAATGGCAACGTCAAAACCATTTTTGATTTTGGCAAGGGTTATATCGAATCAGGCAAACAAAAAACCCTGGTCAAGGCCGGCGAAGCCGCCAGCCTGGACAAGGCAAACGAGAAGCCCGAGAAAGTTGCTTTTGAGCGTCCTGAAAAAGACCCGGCACAACTGGCAAACAAACTGGCAACAGCATCTGCTGCTGACATTCAGACAATCAGCGAGACTGCATGCAGGGAACTGGGTGCCGATGATGTCATGCTGATGGTTGCCATGGAAGGTGCCGTTACCAGCGTGGCAACCTCTGCTACTACTGTACAGGGATTAACCAGTTGTCTGCCGGTCGATGTATCTGCCGACATATTGTCATTATCTGCCTATCTCAACCCCGAGGCTGCACCCCTGTTCATGGCGTCTGCAGTCAAGGGTGGAGCCAATATTGCCATCGCACTGGAGTCGGTGCTGCGTGGCATGGAACACGCGCCACAGGAAATCATTGAAGCAACCGTCAGGGATGCTATCGACCTGGGCCTGAGTGCTGAAGATGCGCGCAACATTCTCGATAATCTGAGTACTGACGGAATCTGCCGCTAGGAATAGTAACAAGCCATTTTCATGGAGCAGTTATGAAAAAACCAGGAACAATACTGTATTCGTTGCTGATTACACTTATCATTGGTGGTTGCACAATTACGCCGGCACCCCTTACCCGCACAGAGCTGGATCAGCAACGCACTGCAGATCTGAATAAGCTGTTCTCCAATCAGGAACCGATCACCGGACCGATCGATCTCTACGAAGCGATGGCACGAGCATTGATGTACAACCTCGACTCGCGCCTGAAACTCATGGAAGAAGCAGTCTCCAGGGGACAGCTTGAAGTCCTGAAATACGACCTGCTTCCGGAACTGACGGCTGAAGCCGGTTACAGCACCCGCGACAACCAGCCTGGCGCCAGCAGCCAGTCACTGCTGACCGGCCAGATATCACTGGAACCCTCCAAGTCGATCGAGAAAACCTACTACGATGCCAATCTCAGCATGACCTGGAATATTCTGGATTTTGGCGTCAGCTATGCACGTGCGGAGCAGCAGGCTGATCGTGTCCTGATCATGCGGGAGCGACGCCGCAAGGTCATCCAGAACATTATCCAGGATGTCCGCTACGCTTACTGGCGCGCTGTCAGCGCCGAGGAACTGCTGCCGCGTATGGACGACATGCTGGCGCAGGCGGAAGACGCGCTGGAATACTCCCGACAGCTGGAATCCCTGCGACTTCAGTCACCGCTGACGCCACTGAAATACCAGAAGTCATTACTGGACCTGGTTCGCAAGATCTGGGTACTGCGCGAGGACCTGTCCACTGCCAAGATCGAACTATCCACGCTGATCAATATCCGGCCCGGCACCACGTTTCAGCTTGCCGATAGCGGTACTGAGCTGATCAGCTCCGCCACCCGCCTGGAGACGACTTCCGATGAACTTGAACAGCTTGCACTGCTGCAACGTCCGGAACTCATCGAGGAGAACTACAAGAAACGCATCAGTGCGCTGGAAGTACGCAAGGCGATGCTGTCGATGTTTCCCAGTCTGAATCTGATCGTCGGACAAAATTACCAGCAAAACAAGTTCCTGTTTAACGATTCATGGACGTCTGCCGGCCTCGGTGTCAGCTGGAATATTATGAATCTGTTCTCGGGTCCGGCCCGCATTCGCTACGCTGAAACCCAGGGCGAACTGGATGATATGCGACGCATGGCGCTCAGCATGGCCGTCCTCAGTCAGGTAAAACTGGCGTATTTGCGCTACCACATGGCGATCAAGAATAACCAGATTCTCGACCGCGCTGACGATGTTGAGTCGCGCATCATGAAACATGTCATTGCCGGCCAACGCGCCGACCGCGAGCATGCCCTTGACGTGCTACGCGTCAAGACCGGCGCCCTGCTCGCGCGCATGCGCCAGCACGTCGCGCACTCCGAGGTGGAAAATGCCAGGGGACGCCTCTACAACTCCGTAGGATATGACCCGGTACCCGAGAATGTACCGGACCACACTATCGAGACACTGGCAAAAACAATACAGGAACGCCTGAAATCATTACCCACCAGCATGTGACAACTCCGGTGCTGTTCAGGACACCACTCAACAGGGATACCCGGGTAATGCAGTGTGGTTCTCGCAATACCTGGTCGGGATACGCAGCTGTTTTCCTGCTGCTGACAGCCTGGGGATTCAATACCCAGGCCGAACCGGCTATCGGTAGCAAACCGCCAGTCCGCGCCCTGCTGGTACCCGTCCTGGAAACCACACTCTCCAGCCGAATGGCGGGACGCATAGTAACGATGGACGGCAAGGAAGGCGACCGGTTTGCAAAGGGGCAGAAGCTGATCGCATTCGACTGCGAAGTACAGCGCAGCCAGCTAAAGAAGGCCCGAGCCAAACTACTCGCGGCACAAAAAACACATGAATCGAACCAGCAGCTGCGTGAATACGATTCGGTCGGCGAACTGGAGCTGGGATTGTCGGCTACCGAGGTTCAATCAACCCAGGCTGATGTAGAAGTTATCAGGGCAAAACTCAAACGTTGTGACATTCATGCGCCGTTCAAGGGCCGGATAATCGAGTTACTCGCACACCCCCACGAAAGCGTCTCGGAGCACCAGCCGCTCATGGCTATCCTCGATGACAGTCAGCTGGAAGTGCGGCTCTATATACCGTCATGGTGGCTGTCATGGGTGCAGGATGACACAACCTTCAATATCAAGGTGGATGAAACCGGCAAGTCCTACCCGGCCCGCATTACGCGCCTGGGTGCAAAAGTGGATTCCGCCAGCCAGTCCCTTGAAATCACTGCCATCATCATTGGCGAGCATGCTGAACTGTTGTCCGGCATGAGTGGCACGGCTGTTTTCAACATCCCGGGGCAGCAGTAACAGGCTACCGATGGAAGCCGACAGTGCGAACGCGACGAGTGACTCCCGGCAAGCGGCAAACAACCCCGTTGCAACAGCACGTGTACTGGCAACACTCGTGCAAATTGAACGTGAGGCCCGCCATGCCAGCAGTGAGGCAAATTTCCGTTTTATCGTCGTCAACGAGACGCGTCGACTTGTCGACTATGATCAGGCCGCGCTCTGGCGCAAACGTGATGATGGCAGTATTCGCATCGAGGCCGTCTCGGGTGTCGCCAACATTTCCCGGGAAACACCCTTTATACGCTGGCTGGAACGTACAGTCACGGCATACGCCGGCACGGCAGCCGCATCCGGGACACACCTGCTAACAGCTGACAGCATTACAACAGAAACAGCCAGGGACTGGCCGGACATGGTCACCGGCAATGTCCTGTGGTGCCCGCTCCTGACACCCGCGGGTGACCTTGTTGGCGGCCTGTGGCTGACGCGCTGCTCGCCTGCGTGGCAGACCAGCGACCAGGCATTGCTTGACCGCCTTGTTGATGCCTACACTCATGCGTGGCTGGCGCTGGCCAACAGGAATCGTGCCGGCACCTTACAGCTCACCGGTAGACTGGCCGGCCGCAAGCGCCTGGTACTTTTACCACTATTACTGGCCATATTGCTGTTACCGCTACGCCAGACGGCACTGGCACCTGCAGAAGTCATCGCCTATGAGCCAATCATGGTAACGGCGCCGATGGAAGGCGTCATCCGGGAAGTTCACGTGGTGCCCAATTCAGCTGTGCAGGCCGGTGATCTGCTGTTCAGCCTTGATGACACGGCCATCCGTAACCGGCATGAAGTTGCCCTGAAGGCCGCCGAAGTTGCCCAGGCAGATTATCTGCGTGCGGCACGCAAGGCCTTTCAGGACGAGGACAGCAAGGCGGGACTGGCCATGCTGCGTGCCGAAGTGGAGCTGCGCCAGGCAGAATCCCGCTACACGGAGGAGTTGCTCGACAAAATCCACATCCATGCTGAACGCAACGGCATCGTTATCTTTACTGCAGCAAATGACTGGCTCGGTCACCCGGTTCTCACGGGCGAAAGAGTCATGACGCTGGCCGACCCGGTGCAAACAGAAATACGCCTGTGGCTGCCTATAGATGATGCCATTAATCTCGAAATCGGTGCCGCCGTGACCCTGTTCCTGAATATCGCCCCCACACATCCATTGCACGGCACGCTCCGGCAGACCAGCTATGAAGCGCAGGTGACGCCGGGCGGCAACCTCGCCTACCAGCTGAAGGCAACCTTCAGCAATGACAGCGATGCCCCGCGTATCGGCCTGAAAGGCACCGGCAAAATCTACGGCGACCGGGTACTTGTAATCCAGTACCTGCTGCGCCGTCCCTTTTCTGCAATACGCCGATACACCGGACTCTAGCTCATGAGTACTGCTGTTCTCGAGAACATGGCGGGGCAGACACGGCAAACCGCAAGTCAGCTGCCACCATTACGTGAAGACCTGGATCTTATTCCTGGACCGACCTCAAGATACGGCGCACCCACCTGGACACTGCATGATCCGGTGCGCAACCTGTTTTTCCGGATTGGCTGGCGCGAGTTTGAGCTGCTGTGTCGCTGGCACAGTGAAAATACTGCAGCCATTATTGCTGACATAAACAGCAACACCACCCTGCATGTTAACGAGCATGACGTACTGGCGTTGGTCCGGTTCCTGTCGGAGAACAATCTGCTGGTAAGACAGGGGCGCGCAGCACTGGACTTACTGGAAGCACAGTATATTGCCAGTACACAGCTGCGCGCCGGACATCTGCTGCAAAAATATCTGTTCTTCCGCGTACCACTGGTGCGTCCCGACGCCTTCCTGGCACGCACCCTGCCCCGGGTCGCATTGTTCTACAGTCGTCGGTTCTTTCATTTACTTGCAATCCTGCTGTTTACCGGCCTGTTTCTGACGCTGCGACAGTGGGACAGTTTCCTGCAAACGTTTTCTTACCTGTATTCGCCGGCAGGAATCGCCTGGCTGGTAGTAGCACTGTTGTTTGCAAAGACCGCACACGAGCTCGGCCATGCGCTGACTGCGAAGCGGTATGGACTCAGGGTTCCTTCCATGGGCATTGCCTTCCTGGTGTTCTGGCCGGTGCTTTATACAGACACCACCGATGCATGGAGACTAAGCAACCGCAGGCAACGCCTGGCTATCAGCGCTGCCGGCATGCTGGCAGAAATCATGGTGGCTATTATTGCCCTGCTGTTGTGGAGTCTCATGCCGGAAGGGCCCGTACGCAGTGCCGTGTTTATTATTGCGACCACCAGCTGGATCATGACACTGTTCGTCAATATTAACCCGTTCCTGCGTTTTGACGGTTATCATCTGCTGGCCGACTACCTCGAGATTCCCAACCTGCAATTCCGTGCCTTTGCACTGGCACGCTGGAAGCTGCGGGAATGGCTGTTTGGCCTGGGTGAACCCGCCCCAGGGAGTGTGCCTGTAGATCAACATCGTGCACTGATCATATATGCCTGGCTGACATGGTTGTACCGGCTGGCACTGTTTACCGGCATTGGCCTGCTGGTCTATCACCTGTTATTCAAACTTGCTGGTCTGCTGTTATTGGCCGCAGTCACAGGATGGTTCATCCTGCGACCGGTCTATCTCGAGGTACGCAGCTGGTACGGATTGCGTGAGCGACTGCACTGGAATCGGCACACACTGATTACCGGCCTCCTGTTCGTGCTTGTTGTTCTTGGCCTGGTGCTGCCGTGGAACAGCCATATAAATGCGCCGGCAATCATTCGTTACAGTCACTATGCCTACCTGTATCCACCCGGACCGGGACAGCTTCGCGAGATCATGGTTGCGCCGGGCGATAGCGTTACGGAACAGCAATTGCTGTTCCGTCTCGGTTCGATGAAACTGGACCACGAACACGCACTTGCAAGCCGCAGAATCGGGATGTACCAGCTACAGCTGGCACGACAGGCTACCCAGGCCAGCACCATCGAGTCCAACCAGGTTATGCAAAAAGAACTGGCACAGGCCATGTCAGAACAACACGGCTATGCCGAACAGCAGGAACGTCTGCTGATCCGGGCACCGCTACAAGGTGTGGTTATGGAGATGGCCGATGCGTTGACGCCGGGTCGCTGGGTGAATGAAACAACCAGGCTTGCGCTGGTGGTGCAACCCGAAGAGATCCATATCGAGGCCTACCTCCCGGAAGTCGCACTGGCGCGGATAACCACGCACAGCAAGGGCACATTCTACCCGCAACAGCCTGATATCATACCTGTCCCGGTACAAGTCAGCAGCATCGGTCAGGCGTCGTTGACAGTACTGGAAGAGCCATGGCAGGCATCACGCTATGAGGGAGATATACCGGTTCGGGAACAACCTGACGGCACGCTGGTTCCGAACCAGGCGATTTACCAGATACAACTACGGGTGACAGACACTAACCCGCCCATCCGGCAGTTACTGCGCGGCCAGGTACGTATCAAGGGTGAACCACAATCGATTATCTCGCGTATATGGCAAGCCGTTGCTGCCGTAGTCATTCGCGAATCCGGTTTTTAACCGGCCATCACCGGTATTTATCTCAGTCAGGCCGGTATTCTGCAGCTGTCGGACTGTCGGACTGTCGGTCTAAGTAAGCACTATTCTGATCTGACCCTGATTCCCGGCTACCGTGCCCAGCACTCTGCTGCCGTACCCGATCCGCCACTCATGCCTTGCGTTCCTGTATTGTCCAGCGTCAGTCGCATGCACAGGGTATCTTTTGTCTGCGGAGCAATCGGGGCTGCCTGCAGGGTGAAGGTCTGAGGAGTAAGGGTTGGAGTTGTTATATTGTAGTAGGCTGTGCCGTCTTTCGGTGATTTATCAAAGGGCAGGGTGTAGTCGGCGTCGGCTGCATCCTTATCGAAGCGGTTCGTTTCGGTGTAATTCCGCTCCATCAGCTGCGCAAGTTCCAGCAATACTGCCTTGGCATCACCACGACGTGCCTTGCGGACACTGTCCTGGTAGGAAACGGTGGCGATTACCGTGAGCAGACTGAGGACAACAATGACGATCAACAGTTCTATAAGGCTAAAACCACGTGAAGATTTGTATTTCATACTGACCTCGCAGGTAGGTGCTGCAGAACAACCGGTTTCAGTGGTTACCGATTTCTTCATCGTACCCCAGTTGTTGGAGCTGTTGGCTGTCCGCAGGATAGATCCAGATTTCGGTAAGCATGTTATCTTCATTCGCCGAATAACGGACGTGTTGGCGGATTTTCAGGCTGCGCAGGTGCTCTGATTTGCCTTTGGCCGTTTGCACGTGGGTGGCCGAACCGATGAACATATCTTTTGTATTGATCGAAATCAGGCCCTGTCGCACGTCCAGCGTGGATATGACACCCTTGTTCTCCGGCTGCTCCGCCATTGTCAGTGTGGTGATCAGTGCCAGTCCGGTAGCAACAGTAAGTTGTAACAGTTTCAGTTTCATTTTCATTTTCATTACAGGTTCTCCATGGTTGCGTCAGGACCTTCTATCGCAATTGTCCCCACGATTGCCGGCCGATATTACGTGGCCCGGGGTTTTCCACGGTCACATCCAGGTTGCCACTGGAATCGGAGGTGTATTTATATTCTTTAACTGCATCTGGCAGAATGCCGGGTGTCGGGATCAGTTCATCAAACTTGATACCGGAAACCAGCGTATCCTTTATACCGTCACCATCGGTGTCAACGTAGTCCTCAAGAGTGAAAATACCATCGTTGTTAAGATCAAATGGCGTTACATCCAGTCTCGATCCTGTCAGTGAATTCAGTTCCATCAGCCAGCTGTCACCACCGGCCGAGCAAATGTTCGAATCGGGAATGTTGGTGACAAAGATGAT
>JASJGW010000008.1:0-3249 GCA_033791305.1 Gammaproteobacteria bacterium
GTATCCTCAAAATCAATGACTTCAGCACCCGAATCCTTGGTGACATCACTGCTTTCAACCGGATTATCCATACCTGACAGGTCGAGATCGAAATCCAGATCGCCGGACTTCTCCTGGTCTCCCCCCACGGTGTTATAGAGTGCATTTTCAGGTGAAAGTGCATATCCCATGGCTGCGACCCGCAACCATTGGTTGTCATCCACTGCCACACTATCACGAAAATTACTGGCCTCTCGATCAAATGCGGCTATATTCTCGCCAGCATGATACACCTCAAGCAATTTGATCCTTAGCTCCACATTTTCCGGTGTCTTTTCCAGGGCCGTCTGGAGAACGTCCTCCGCCTGCTGAATCCTGCCATAGGCGAGATAAACATCAGCCTCGGTAACAGGGTCACTGTCATCATGCCCTTCTGTCGGTGTTGTTTCCTCTTCCGGCAGCGTTTCGTCAAAGTCAACCTCTGGCGCCTGCTGTCCATCTTTCATGGTGGTTTCGCTTGCCATGTGCTTTTCAAGCGTCATTTCCTCATCAAAAATACTTTGATAGCCTTTCCGCCTTGTTGACGCCCAGAGAAACCCACCCAGTAACAGCGCTACCAGTATGCCAAGACCGGCAAGCACCGGATTATCCATTAACTTGTTAACGATACCCCGGGGTTCAGTTACAGGTTCAGGTTCAGCCTCAGCCTCAGCCACGAGATCCTCAACCTCCTCTTCCGCCAACTGCTCATCAAGTGTATCGACACCGATTTCCTGCACAGCCTCTGTTGCCGAACTCTCTGGCGCATCTACTTCGACAACTTCCGTACCTGTGGCAGTCTCGGATGCAACCTGCTCTTGCATGCCGGCCAGCGCATCATCATTGAGTACCAGCAAGCGCTGCATGGTTTCAATCTGATCCTCCAGTTCGGTAACTCTTGACTGGAGTTCTTCAGATTGTGCCTTGCTTGCCTCTGCTTCCTCCGAGGCCAGCGCAAGTTGCGTGGCCAGATCAGCAGTGGATTGTCCTTCAGCCGCCTCTGGGTCGCCCGAACTCGCAGTCGCCAGCCCTTCAATCGCTTCATCTTCAGGTGCTGTCAGCTGCAAATGGGACTCTGTTGCAACCACGGTTTCTACAGCCTCTTGCTGAACAGGCACCTGTGGCTCATTCTCCTGATCGGATACTCCCTGTTCGTCTTTCCATTCCCGCGCCTGCCTGTTTGTCTCGGCCCTGGCCTCGCTTGCGGCGATCGACATAATGGTGTTTCTGTCCGGAATACTCAGCGTCGCGCCAGCCTGGAGACGGTTAATATTGTTATTTATGAAGGCATGCGGATTTTCACGCAGCAGCGCATGCATCATCTGATCCATTGAGATGTCGTTATCTGGTCGAACGCGTTTTGCAATATTCCACAGGGTATCATTTCGCCTGACCGGTCCATAGCTGTTGGCGGATGGCGCAGTGTTGTCAGTACGTTCCGGTGGCGTGCTGGTGCGGACCGGCATCGGCCTGCTTTGTCTGATCGGGCTGTGAAACACCGGCGCAGGTGCCTGGCTTACGGGGGCTAACGGGACAGCCGGCCTGGCTGGCATGGTGACCGGGGGGTCAACCAGTACCGTGTATTCACGCAGAAGACGTCCTTTGGGCCACTGCAATTCCAGCAAAAATTCCAGGAAAGGTTCATGAAGAGCGTCGGAACTGGTAATCCGGATAAAGGCCATACCCCGGCTATCCTGCTCTACACTGAATCTGAAATCAGCAAGGATACGGGACCTGGACAAGCCAATCCGGTCATGCGCTTGCTGTGAGGCAATGGATACCTTGATTTGCGAGAGATCAGTACCAGACGCTGAGGTCAGGTCAATAACTGCTTTCATCGGCTGATTCAGTGCCGATTGCATATCTATTACGCCAAGGCCCAGCGCATGCACATTAGAGGATACCGTGACAAAAAACAGGGCTGTTATAACAGCCAATTTCTTCAACATACCTAAGTCCCCTTAAAGTCGTCTGTATCAAGAATCCTCAATCCTGACTGCCCTGGATGACATCACCCCATCACCGGGCAGCCCGCACTATAGCTCACAAATACTCTTTGACCAATATTTCGGCGATCTGAATACTATTAAGCGCAGCACCTTTGCGAACATTATCGGCTACAACCCACAAGTCTAAACCACGCGGATGAGAAATATCTTCACGAATCCGGCCGACATAGACAGGATCATGGTTCGCCCCCTCTGATACAGCCGTCGGATAACCGCCATCCTTGCGTTCGTCCAGCACCACGATACCCGGCGAATTTTCCAGCAACACCCGTGCCTGGACCGCATCCAGCTTCTCCCGGGTCTCGATATGGAGCGCCTCGGAGTGACCATAGAAAACCGGCACACGAACAGCCGTGGGGTTCACCTGGATTGACTCGTCTTCCATGATTTTCCGGGTCTCCCAGACCATCTTCATCTCTTCCTTGGTGTAACCATTGTCCTGAAATACATCAATATGGGGTAACACATTGAAGGCAATCTGCCGGGGGTAAACTTTTGCTTCTGCAGACCGCCCATTGAGCAGCTCTGCAGTCTGGCTAGCCAGTTCTGCAATGGCTTCCTTGCCGGTACCCGAAACTGCCTGGTAAGTGCACACGTTAATACGCTCGATCCCGGCGGCATCATGCAGTGGTTTCAGGGCCACCAGCATCTGAATGGTGGAACAATTCGGATTGGCAATGATGCCGTGGCGCTTGTAACCCGCAATGGCATGCGGATTGACTTCGGGCACGACCAGCGGAATTTCGTCGTCATAACGGTATTGTGAGGTGTTATCGATGACAACACAGCCGGTCTTAGCCGCGATCGGTGCATATTTTTCCGAGATGCTGGCGCCCGCCGAGAACAGCCCGATCTGCACGCGCGAGAAATCAAAGGTACCCAGATCCTGAACAGTCAGGTACTTGCCGCCAAACTTGATTTTCTTGCCCGCCGAGCGCTCGCTGGCCAATGGGTAGACATCGTTTACCGGGAAATCACGTTCGGCCAGAATTTCGAGCATGGTCTCACCGACTGCACCGGTGGCGCCCACGACTGCAACATCAAATTTACGAGACATCTGTTTTAACTACCTTGAAGATTTAAAAGAGACTTTCGATATAAGCAGCGTCTAGGCTGACTGCAATGCCGCAACAACCGCATCACCCATCGCCTTTGTACCAACCGCCTGCATGCTGCTGGATGCGATATCGGCTGTGCGCATACCGGCATCCAGCACCGTACC
>JASJGW010000009.1:0-3667 GCA_033791305.1 Gammaproteobacteria bacterium
GCATCTATACAGAAAATGTGGAGGCATTAAACGAGGTCGCCCGAAGTCTGTCGAAGGACGAGGATCATGCCTACGTAAACATCTATAATAAAGACCGCCAGATACTGTTAAGCAGGAATTTCAAACCTGCTTTGAACACGCAGCATTCCGGCATTCCCGAGCAAGACTGGCACGCAGAAAAATATTACCTAAAAGATCTCCCCAATTCGGAATCCAGCCTGCCTGTTATCGATGTGGTGGTCCCGGTTGTATCCATGAGCAAGGGCGGGGACGAGGACGAGGACCCGCTGCAGGACATCTTCGAGTCTTCGGCCGGTGGTGAAATTATCGGTTTTATACAACTCGGGCTCGATCAAACAAAGATGCGCGAGGATATTGATGCATTCCTGTGGTCCATGATCGTTGTCACCTCGATTATCTCCATGATCGGTATCCTGATCACCGCCCTGCTGACGCGCCGGATTACTGCACCGATAGCACTGCTGGTAGCGGCAACAAAGAATGTCTCCAGGGGTGATTTCGGTCACAAGGTGACGACCGCATCAAGAGACGAAATTGGCGATCTCGCCAGTGCCTATAACGTGATGGTCGATCGCCTCAGCGAATACCGGTCCAGGGTGGACGAGTATCGGGACACACTGGAACACAAGGTGCAGCAACGCACAGCGGAACTGGAGGCAACGACAGAACAGGCAAAGACGCTGGCTCACAAGGCCGAGCAGGCCAGCCGCGCGAAGAGCGAATTTCTTGCCACCATGAGCCATGAGATTCGTACCCCGATGAACGGGGTACTGGGCATGATCGAGTTATTGCTGGGTACCCCGCTTTCGGAACAGCAACAGCGTTTTGCAGAAACCGTGCGTCGGTCCGGCGAGACACTGCTCAGCATCATCAATGACATTCTGGATTTTTCCAAGATCGAGGCCGGCAAGCTGTCACTGGAGCAGGCAGACTTCAACCTGCGTGACCTCGTCGAGGATCTTGGGGAGCTGTTTTCGGCCCGTGCCCATGGCAAGGGTCTGGAGCTGGCTTGCAATGTGCCAGGTGATATTTCCGAGGCGGTAATGGGTGATGCGACCCGGTTGCGCCAGATCCTGACTAACCTGCTCGCCAACGCCATCAAGTTCACAGAGAGCGGCGAGGTCCTGATCAGTGTGCAAGCGATCAAGGAAACGACGACCGCTGTGCGCGTACGGTTTGCGATCAAGGATACCGGAATTGGACTGAAACCCTCGCAGGTTGACCATATCTTCGATTCATTTGCACAGGGGGATGGTTCCACTACACGAAAATATGGCGGCACGGGTCTGGGTCTGGCAATTTCCAGGCAGCTGGTTGAATTAATGAGTGGACAACTCAATGTCGAGAGCGTTGCCGGTCAGGGCTCGACCTTCGCGTTTGAATTCGACCTGAAAAAACAGCAAAACACCCATGCCATGGGTTCCATTCGGCCAGTCAACGATTTTGCCAACCTGCATGTGCTCGTGGTCGATGACAATGCAACCAATCTGGAGATTCTCTCGCATCATCTTGGGACATGGAATATCAGTCACACCTGCACTGAAGGCGGCGCTGCTGCACTGCAGCTATTGCATGCGGCAGTCAGCGCGAACAATCCCTATAACATGGTCATCCTGGATTACCACATGCCGGAGATGGATGGCCTGGAACTGGCGGGGAGAATCCATACCGATCCGCTGTTATCCCGTATAAGGATGGTGATGTTCAGTTCTGTGGATGATGTTGTTTTACAGCAAGACAGTCTTAGTATTGATTATTCAATCACGAAGCCGGTACGGCAGTCTGAATTGTACGATTGCCTGGCGAACAGAAGCCTGTCGGAATACAGAAGCACAGACCATGACAGCAATGATGAATGTCCGGTATCGAGCTCGGATCCGGAATCGATGCAGATCCTGGTGGTGGAAGACAACGAAGTCAATCAGGCGGTGGCCATCGGCATGCTCAGGAAACTGGGTTACCGCGGTATCCACACGGCGGACAATGGTCGCGAGGCACTCGACAGGATCGAACAGACACACTATGACCTGGTCTTCATGGATATGCAGATGCCGGTGATGGACGGTTACCAGGCGACTGCTGCCTTACGCGAGCGTGAACAGGCTTTGGCCGCCGCGATGGAGGGTGCAGCAATACCGTATACACCGGTTGTCGCCCTGACGGCGAATGCCATGGAAGGCGATCGTGAGCATTGCCTGGAAGCCGGTGCAGATGACTACCTGAGCAAACCCTTTAGTCCGATGGATTTAGGCAAGCTGCTGGAGAAATGGCTGCCATCAACCGGAACTCGGGATGCAGCAGCAATCAATCAGAGTGACCTGCCGGAAGCTGAGCCACCGCGTCCTGTCCCGGGACAAGGCGCTGGGCAACGGAAGGAATCATCTGTAGCACCCATCGACCAGAGTGTACTGGATGTCATCCGCGATATGGAGGATGAGGATGATCCCGACATGCTGGCCGAAATTGCCGGTCTGTATCTCGACAGGGCGCCTGAACTGCTGCAGGCAATGCAGGTGGCTGTTGCGAACAAGGATGCAGAGCCCCTGCGGATTGCGGCCCACACCCTGAAAAGCAGCAGCGCCAATATCGGTGCGCGCGCACTGGCTGACCTGTGCAGGGAACTTGAGGAGCTGGGGCGCAGCGGCTCGGTGGATAATGCTGCCAGCAAACTCTCCCTGGTGTACGACGAATACTGCAGGGTTGATGCAGCGCTGTCCGTTGAACTCAAGGGGAATGCAGCATGAACCGGAAGTCGGAACAGATTGCTGACCAGTCAGATGTCACGAAAATACCACGGATTCTGGTTGTCGATGATGATGTGGCATCCCGGAAACTGATGCGCAAGACGCTGCTGCGCGAGGGCTTTGAGGTAATCGAGGCAGAGGATGGCCAGCAGGCACTGGCTGTTTTCGATGAGCAGCACCCGGATATAATACTACTGGATGTGGAAATGCCGGTCATGGACGGATTTACGGCCTGTATGAACCTGCGTCAGCGCCAGCATGCAGATCATCTCCCGGTATTGATGGTAACGGGCCTCGAGGATGTTGCATCCGTGAACCGCGCCTATGAGGCGGGTGCCACGGATTTCATCACCAAGCCTATCAACTGGCCGGTCCTGGGACATCGTATCCGCTATATGCTGCGTTCCAGTGAAACGCTGGTCGATCTGGCCTATACCGTGCGGGAATTGCATAACAGTCGTGTCAGATTGACCAACGCCCAGCGGATTGCACAGCTCGGGAACTGGGAAATTGATACTGAAACGCTCGCGATGCCCTGGTCAGACGAGGTCTACCGGATACTGGGGGTTGAGCCGGAAAGTGTTACCCCTTCCCTGGCGGCATTGCTCAGTGTGGTCCATGAGGAGGACCGCGAACAGGTGCGGCACTGGTTCAGCCTGGCATTAAAGACGGGGGGGGCACATAGCATCAATCACCGGGTCATGGGTCCGAACGGAAACCTGCGCAATGTCTATCAGCAGGTTGAGGCAATTGTCGATCTGGACGGCAGAATTATACAACTCCACGGCACCCTGCAGGACATTACCGAACGCCAGAAATTCGAGGAAAAAATTCGGGAGTTAGCCTATTTCGACTCGCTGACCGGGCGTCCAAATCGTGAATCGTTCATGATGCACGTGGAC
>JASJGW010000010.1:0-4500 GCA_033791305.1 Gammaproteobacteria bacterium
CCCTTTTCGACAAACGCGGCTGTTGCCAGATCTGCCGCCTGTGCTTCACTGGCAGGATGGATCACCTGTTTGATGGCAATGCCGTTTGTCTGCGCAAATTCATAGTCGCGCTGATCGTGTGCCGGGACCGACATCACTGCACCGGAACCGTATTCCATCAGGACAAAATTGGCGACCCAGACGGGCACCTCTGCGCCGCTGATCGGATGCACAGCCTTCAGACCAGTATCAAACCCCTTCTTTTCCTGGGTCGCCAGGTCGGCTTCGGCCACCCGGGTGTTACGGCATGCCTCGATAAATGCCTGCAGCTGAGGATTGCCGGCTGCCGCTTCGCTGGCCAGCGGATGTTCCGGCGCGACCGCCACATAGGTCACCCCCATGACTGTGTCCGGACGGGTCGTATAGATAGACAGGGTGTCTTCCCGACCGGCAATACCGAATTGCATCTCGATACCTTCCGAGCGCCCGATCCAGTTACGCTGCATGGTGCGCACCTGTTCCGGCCAGCCATCGAGTTGGTCAAGGTCATTCAGTAATGCTTCCGCATAGTCGGTAATCTTCAAAAACCACTGCGGAATTTCCCGTCGTTCAACCGGGGCACCGGAACGCCAGCCCCGGCCATCGATCACCTGTTCATTGGCAAGCACCGTGTTGTCCACCGGATCACAGTTGACCACGGCGGTCTTCTTGTAGACGACGCCCTGTTTGAACAGGCGGGTAAAAAACCACTGTTCCCAGCGGTAATACTCCGGGTCACAGGTCGCGACTTCCCGGTCCCAGTCGTAACCGAAGCCCAGCCGCTTGAGCTGCTTGCGCATATAGTCAATATTTTCGTGTGTCCACTGCGCCGGTGGCACCTTGTGCTGAATGGCGGCATTTTCCGCCGGCAGGCCGAAGGCATCCCAACCCATCGGCTGCAGCACATTCTTGCCCTGCATGCGCTGATAGCGGCTGATCACGTCACCAATGGTGTAGTTGCGCACATGGCCCATATGCAGGCGCCCGCTGGGATAGGGAAACATGGACAGACAGTAGTACTTCTCCCGGTCGGGATCCTCGGTCACCTTGAACGTCTGGTGCGTGTCCCAGAACTGCCGTGCTTCGGTCTCGATACTCTCAGGTTTGTAGATTTCGTCCATTGTCCCGTGCGGATCACAAAATTGAAGGCGGAAGAATACCTTAGCCGTCACATTCCCCACAACACGCGATTACCGGTTTCCGTCACCCTGACGCCAATGTGGCCCAGACTTGACTGGTTTCCACCCCAAAAAGCACCACTCGCACCAAGACGCAAAGACCGCAAAGTTATAAGCCATTGTTATGAATAGCTATTAATATTCCTGATATCTTTGCGACTTTGCGCAAGGAATCACAGCGTTTATGATCAGAAACCAACTATTAATACCGAAGGGAACGACAGGAAATGACCGACTCAGAAGATAAATCTACACGCGAAAAATGGCTCACGGCCTATGACGACATGATGATGCGGGTCAAGACTGCCATTGAAGAGACAGGGGAAGACACCCTGCCGGTGCTGCAACGCTTCATCCATAATGCCCGCGACACCGCCGTCGAGTTGGAGGAACTGACCAAGGAAGAGTCGGAGAAGATCGCCTATTACTTGCAGCGTGACCTGGAGGACGCTGGCAAGCACCTGGCCGAGACCGGCCATGAACTGGGCGACTGGCTACGCTTTGACATTCACCAGATCGAGGAGCGCCTGCTGTCCGTCCTTGCAAGAGCCGTTGACCACACCCGTCTGGAGATTCAGCAGTTTGAACGTGACATCGAGGAAGGCCCGGCCTGGAACAGCGGCGAAGTCACCGGCCCCGGCACCCTGGTATGCGCTTCCTGCGATTCCATCATGCGTTTCCACTCCACCGGTCACATCCCGCCGTGCCCCAACTGCGGACATACCGTGTACCACCGCAAGACCATCAAGGACGAATTAAAGTAACGCAATATCACTCAAACTACAGACGCAGGATGGGTAAAGGAACGCAGCGACGCTGCGCAGGATGGCCCAGGTATCGCGGAGCACATGGACGTGTGCGAGCGGCGGTGCCCATCAATTCGATGTCACTCACCGACAGGTACGCCATGCTTTCTGCGACAGACCAGCCAGCACAACAGCAAACTCACAAGACTGAAAATTACAACCGGTATGTTGCCCAACAATACATACGGCGTCGCACCCTGCATCGGCACAACGGCGCTCCTGATAACGGCAATCTCGAATTGCTGGCTTTGCTCGACAATGTGACCCGCATGATCAATAACGGCCGAAATACCGGTATTGGTTGCACGCAGCATGGGGCGCCCGGTTTCCTTCGCACGCATGCGCGCCATTTCCAGATGCTGATGCGGGGCCAGTGAATTGCCAAACCACGCATCGTTACTGATATTCACCAGCATGGCAGCCTCCGGCAAATCCCGAATAATCTGTTCACCGAAGACAACCTCATAACAGATCGAACTCGACACCGGGTACCCCGCTGACTGCAACAGGGTCTGGGAAGGACCCCCGCTGGAAAAATCGGCATTCGGTACGGCCAGCGCATCCAGGGTGTTACCAATCAGCCAGCGTAATGGCAAATATTCACCATAGGGCACCAGGTGTTGCTTGTAATAGAACGCCTGCTCACCACCCAGCGATATCACTGCGTTGTAATACTCCCAGGTCTCCTTTTCCAGAACCGGTATACCGGTTAACAGGGAAGTCCCGGTTTTCTCCAGCTCAGCCTCAAGGTAGGCAATAAAGTTATCTTCCACCTGATCATAAAACGCCGGGATGGCCGTTTCCGGCCAGACCACCAGGTCAACGTCAGCCTCGTTAAAGGTCAGTTCTGAATAGCGGCTGAAGGTATTCAACAAATTTTCGGGGGCCCACTTGTCATCCTGGCTGATGTTTCCCTGCACCAGGGCTACCTGCAGTGCATCCCCGCGCGGTTCCGTCCACTGTATGCTGCCCAGCAGATAACCACCGCCCCAGAGCAGCAACAACAGCACCAGTCCGGGTAGCCGGTACCAGCCCCTGAAGACGGCCACCAGCAGGGCCGCCGACAATGCCACGGTCCAGCCGGTGCCAAACACACCCAGCACCGGGGCATAGCCGCCCAATGGGCCGTCAATCTGGCTGCTACCCATCGTCAACCAGGGGAAACCGCCAAATACCCAGCCCCGTAACCACTCGGCCATAGTCCAGCCAGCCGGCATTGCCACCAGCAGTGCTGCCGGGGTGAGCATGCGGAAGGCCCGCACCAGGAAATAGCCCAGCAACGCGGGATACAGACTCAGAAAGGCAATGAGTCCTACCGTAATGAAAATTGCAACCGGCGCAACGACATGACCATACACCTTGATACTGATAAACACCCAGGAGATGCCGGCGCCAAAGAAACCCGCACCGAACAGCAGGCCATGCCGAAAGGCCAGCTTCCGGGTATCACGCAACCACTGATCAAACAGGACTGCCAGCGACAGCGTGGCAACAGGAAACCATCCAAAAGGTGCAAAGGCAGTGACTGCCGCGGCACCGGCAAGCATTACCAGCAGCGCACTGTAACGCCCCGGCAAACTGCTCACAGAGCGTTGTCTGTCTGCTTACCCCGGGATTCGGCCGGTCCTGGCAGCAGCGTCAACTGCAACATGTGGACACGGCGACCGTCAGCGCGCAGCACCTTGAACAACAGGTTCCCGATAACGACCCGCTCTCCCCGCCTGGGCAGGTGTCCGATCTCGTGCACAACCAGTCCACCGATCGTGTCAAACTCATCATCCGGGAGCACCATACCAAAATAGTCGTTAAAGTCCTCCACGGGTGTCAACGCCTTGATGGTGTAATGCATTTCGCTGTGCTTGCGGATGGTGTCTTCTTCTTCAACATCATGCTCGTCTTCAATCTCACCGACGATTTGTTCCAGGACATCTTCAATCGTCACCATGCCGGCAACGCCACCGTATTCATCCACCACGATCGCCATATGATTGCGACTGGAACGAAACTCCTTTAATAGCACATTGAGTCGCTTGCTTTCCGGGACAAAAACCGCCGGCCGCAGGATGTCACGCACATTCAACCGCCCATCCGTCCGTTCAAACGCATACAGCAACAGATCTTTCGCCAGCAGGATGCCGACAACCTCGTCGCGACCATCGCCGATGACCGGAAAGCGTGAGTGCCCCGATTTGACAATCGTACGCAGCAACACGTCCTGAGTGGCATCACGTTCCAGCATCACCACCTGGGTACGCGGGATCATAATGTCGCGCACCTGCATATCATCGACCTGGAGTACACCCTCGATCATGGCGAGCGCATCGGCATCGAACAGGTCGTTCTGTTGAACGGCACGCAGCAATGTCAGCAACTGCTCATTATCAGCGGGTACCCGCAGCAGCGATTTTCTCAATCTGGTGAACAGGGACTCCTGTGCGGGACCGGAGGGGGGGCGTTCTTTATTCATGTAACAGTTAGTTAGTTTCCGTCCATAAACA
>JASJGW010000011.1:0-4457 GCA_033791305.1 Gammaproteobacteria bacterium
CACACAGATCCAGGCGCTCACCACCGGTGGCGTCACCAATTGACCGGCACATGGCTTCGACAACGTCGGTGACGCAGACGGGTGCAAACCGGCTGTCGGGACAGGCGAGCGGAAACACTGGTCCGGCAATTTTTAGCAGGGTGGCAAAGCGGTTAAAAAAGCTGTCGCCGCTGCCGAAGATGACCGAGGGACGAAAACTGGTGACCACCAGTCCCTGGTCTGCAGCGGCATGTACAAGATCCTCACCCTCACCCTTTGTTTTCAGATACAGGCTGTATTGTTCCCCGGCATCTGCGTTGAGCGCGCTCATGTGCAACAGCCGGGAGACGCCACTGGCGGTCGCGGCGGCGACTATTTTTTCAGGTAATTCGACGTGTGCCTGTCTGAAACCAGTGCCTTGTTTGCCTGCTTCATTGAGGATGCCAACCAGGTTGATTACCACGTCGATGCCACTAAACTGCTGGCGCAGGGCGTCGGCACTATGCACATCGGTTTCTACCAGTGTGACCCCCGGATTGACGATTAGTGCGCGATGGCGTTCACGCCGGCGTGTCAGAATTCGCACCTTGTAGCCGTGCAGCGTCAACCGGTTCGCGAGATGCTGGCCGACAAAGCCGGTGCCACCCGGTAGACAGACTGTTTCATGCTGCATATGTTGTACCTGTATGCCTGGTTGTGTTTGTTTTATTGTGTGCCTGCATAAGAGTCTGATGGTTTGATGACAGGCATGAGTTGCTGTAACGGTGTTTCAGGCTGCTCCATGCGCCAGTCGTAGATAGCAATATAGGCGAGTATGCGCTGCACATACTTGCGCGTCTCACTGTAGGGTATCAGTGCAATCCAGCTGTCGGCCGTCTGCTCCTCATTTTTTGGGAGCCAGCGCTCTACCCGGTGTGGCCCGGCATTGTAGGCCGCTGACGCAAGCACGATGTTTTTGTCATACTGGTCCATGACCTGTTTCAGGTAAGTCGATCCGATGGTGATGTTCTTGTCGGGCTGATACAGCAGTCGGGTGCTGCCCAGCGGAATATTATGTTTTCTTGCCGTCGAGAGTCCGGTTTTCGGCATCAGCTGCATCAGTCCCATGGCACCTGCAGGTGAACGTGCATCCTTGTTAAAGGCGCTTTCCTGACGGATGACGGCATACACATGCGCCGGGTCCAGCTGCTTGTTGTGTGCAATGTGCTTGATATCGCTTTCATAGTCCAGTGGGAATCGCAGTTTCAGGTCACTGTAGTCCTTCGCGCTGGCAACGGTCATAATGGCGCGGTCATGCCATCCCCATTGCCCTGCCAGTACCGCTGCAAGTTTCAGTTCGTCATTGGAAAAATTTCGGGTAGCTGCGGCCCACTCCCGGCGTGCGTCTGTGAACATGGCTGCCCGGAATAATTCATGGGCGCGCACCATTCCCGGTTGCCGGCTTAACTGTTCGAGCGCAGCTTCGTCATATTCAAGCGGTTTATCGCCCATCTGGTAGGGCCATTTCAGTGTGTCGGCGGCCAGGAAGCCGTGGTAGTCACGCTGCGTGGCCAGTACAGAAAACCTGTTCTCGGCCTGTATCTGCTGGCCGGTCTTTTCCAGTGCCACGGCCTGCCAATATTGCCATTCTTCCCGGTTGTTTGCAGAATCCAGCAGAGTAGTGGTGTGTTCAAGCACTGCATTCCAGTCCCTGTTTCTCACAGCCGTGCGTACGCGCCATTCACGAACGCTGGTATCGGCCGCGTCTTCCGGTACGGCAACCAGCCATTCGTGTGCGTGCGGGTTTTTTTGCCAGTTGGCGGACATGGCTATGTTCTTTTCCAGTTTACCGATTTCTTCCGGCGTAAAGTGGTAACGTGGTTTCAGTGACGCCCATTTTTTGTGGGCCTGGTCCGCGTCGGTCCGGGAAATGCGACGGATACTGTAGAGGATGATTTCGCGGGCCTCGGGTGTGTCTTTTTTCAGTTCCGGTGACGCCAGTATTCTCGCCGGTTTTGCGCGGGCCGCGCGCCACAGGGTGACCCAGGCCGCATCGCTGTCAGGCAGGCGCTTTGCCAGATAGCGGGCCAGCCCCGGGTTGCCGCTGTTCATGGCCAGGCGAATACGCTGCCATCGCAGGTCACGGGTGATCTTGTTGTTGTCCTCAAGGTAGCGGAAGGCCGGGTCGCAGGTCTTGTCCTGTGATTTTCCGACCATCCAGAGCTTCAGGGCATGTTCCACCAGGCCTGCCGTCTGCCCGGTTTTTAGCTGTGCCTGGAGCTTGTAGCACTGCAGTTTCGCCGGCTGCTTGCCGTGCCAGGCTTCCAGAAATTGTGGCCAGTCACGTTGTTTTGCCAGCGCGTATAACCATGCCTGGCGCAAGCGCCAGCTGAGTGGTTCGCCCTCGTGACGTGCGATGAAGGCAGCGATTTCGTCATGGTTGGTACTTTTCAGATGTCTGCGCAGTTCCTGAAATTGCAGATAGGGATACAGGGGGTAGTCTGTCAGCTGCCTTGCCAGTTGCCGGTATTTGTCCAGCCGGTTTTCCTTCAGTGCCTTGCCAGCTTGCAGGAACAACGCCCGTTCCTCCTTGTAGGAATCGTGGTCGATGACGCCGGTAGCTCCGGTGGTGGCGGTGAGCAGGCAGGTGAGGCAGATAAAGAATCTGATGATGTCTTGCATGGTCCGCTATAGTTACAGAAAATCAGACGGGCTCATAGAAGGAATTATTATATGGTATTTAAATCTGTTAATCCGGCGGATGGCAAGACGGTCGCGGAAATCAAGGCATTCACTCCGGGCGAGCTTGAATCCGCGCTGCGGCAGGCTGCGCAGGCGGCACCACACTGGCGCCAGCAGACGCTCGCAGAACGCTGCCGGCTGATGCAACAGGCTGCAATCATTTTACGAGAGCGTGCGGAAGATTTTGCCCGCATGATGACCCTGGAAATGGGTAAACCGATCAGGGAGGCACGCGCTGAGATCGAAAAAAGTGCCTGGGGCTGTGAATTTTATGCTGCCGAGGGGCCGGCATTTCTGGCTGACGAGGAAATCACCTCGGATGCCGGGCGCAGCCTGGTGGTTTACCAGCCATTGGGTACGGTACTGGCGGTGATGCCCTGGAATTTTCCGTTCTGGCAGGTATTCCGTTTTGCCGCACCGGCGCTGATTGCCGGCAACACCGGCCTGTTGAAGCATGCCTCCAATGTGCCGCAGTGCGCGTTGGCTATTGAATCCGTGTTTGCAGATGCCGGTTTCCCGGCAGGTATATTTCGGACACTCATGATTCCATCATCGCAGGTGGAGGGCGTTATACAGGACTCGCGGGTGCAGGCGGTGACATTGACCGGCAGCGAACCGGCAGGTCGCCAGGTGGCGGCGACTGCCGGAGCGCAGATCAAAAAGTCCTTGCTGGAACTTGGTGGTTCCGATCCGTTTATCGTGCTGGAGGACGCTGACCTGGATCTGGCGGTCGAGCAGGCAGTGGTCTCGCGGTTTCTGAATACCGGCCAGAGTTGCATTGCTGCCAAGCGGTTTATTGTGGTCGATGCGATTGCCGAGGCATTTATCGGGCGCTTCAGGAAGGCTGTCGAGGCGCTGGTGATCGGGGATCCACTGGATGATGCCTCTCAACTGGGACCCATGGCCCGTTTTGACCTGCGGGATGAACTGCATCAGCAGGTGGTGGACAGTATTTCCCAGGGCGCGGTTGCGGTGACCGGCTGCAGTCCTGAAGGGGGTAACGGTACTTACTATCAGGCCTCTATTCTGGATCACGTCAAGCCCGGTGTGCGTGCCTACACTGAAGAACTGTTCGGACCGGTTGCGAGCATCATTCGTGCTGTCGATGAAAATGAGGCAATTCGTATCGCCAATGACAGCGA
This sequence comes from Gammaproteobacteria bacterium, assembly GCA_033791305.1. Classification (GTDB taxonomy): domain Bacteria; phylum Pseudomonadota; class Gammaproteobacteria; order UBA9214; family UBA9214; genus UBA9214. Next base: position 3,843 of record JASJGW010000011.1, read on the forward strand.
TTTCGGGCTCGGTGGCAGTGTCTGGACCCGTGACAGTGAACGTGGTGAGCGTATTGCGCGGCAACTGGAGTGTGGTTGCGCCTTTGTTAACGGACTGGTCAAGAGCGACCCGCGCCTGCCTTTCGGTGGTATCAAGCATTCCGGCTATGGCCGTGAACTGTCTCGCCTCGGTATCCATGAATTCGTCAATGCCAAGACGATCTGGATTCGCTAGCGCAATTGAATTTTCGGTATTTTTTTGAGTTCAGGTTTCGCTTCTTCGGGCGAGGTGCTTTCTCTTGCATGCCCCGGAGCTCATGTACTTTTCTTTGCGCCGCCAAAGACAAGTACCAAAAGAAAAGCGGGCCCGATGGCTTGCCCGCTGGCGCGGGTACCCTGTGCTTCTCGGGATTTTGAGCGCTCGCCGAACTCGCAGCATTTGCCGCGCCTGCGGCTAGCAAATTCAGCTCGACAGGGCGGCTCGCTTGCTCTCAAAATCCCTGCGATGCTCGGCTGTGCCAACGGAAACGGGGTGCCACCCCTTGTCCCGTTGCACTCACCGAGTACCGCAGCCAATCCGGGAGAGGGAGCGCACTCTGTTCGAGGCATGTTTGCTGGGGTCGGCTTGCCGACCCC
>JASJGW010000012.1:0-4648 GCA_033791305.1 Gammaproteobacteria bacterium
TTTTCAGCCGGTGGTATCCATTGTCCCGCAGCCGGTGTAGCAGTTGGATCCAACGTTGCAGGTGTCTCGGGGGTATCTCCGTCCGGCTGTGTCGTGGCTGGTGCAGTCACTGCTGTGGCAGCAGGGGCGGGTGCAAATATCGGGTCTGCAGTGATATCGGTAGTCCCGGGTGCCGCTTCACTGTCACCGGACATCAGGGGTTCCGCTGGCAGTGTCACGCCGGTGCACTCCCAGAGGCCATTTGGCAGGGTGATGCACTGCCACAAGCCGGCCGCCAGTGGCGTTGTCCACGTGGCAGCAAGCAGAGCGAACACCAACAGCTGCGCAGGTGAACGGTTGCTCACGTCAGCGCAAGCCGGTAAGCACATGGAATGCGTAGAGAAATCTGGTAACTAATGGTCATGAGCAACAGTGTGCCCCCGGTTTCAGCATACGAGTCGGCTGGCGGGCGCGAGGTAAAATCGCATAGAATGGCTTTAACTTCAAATATTTTATAATCAGTGTGTTATCTATCAAGTCGCCGATCCGGATTTATGTTCTGCTCGCCCTTGCCGGCGCCGTCCTGCTGTTATTGTTGACGGTTCCGGACAAGGAGCCCGAGCTGCAGCAGGTCGTGGTACCCGCTGTCAGGGTAGCCCCTGTCGGGTTGCATGACCTGGTGCCAACCGAGACTGTCAGCGGCCGGCTGGAGCCGGCACGCAGGACTGAATTGCATTTTGAGTTGTCCGGCCAGGTTCATTCCCGCCCGGTAGAGCCGGGGCAGGTGGTGCGGCCGGATGAACTGCTGTTGTCACTGGAATCCGGTGACTATGAAGATGCGCTCAACGAGGCCGAGGCCCGGCTGGTACAGGAATCCCGGGATATCCAGCGTGATCGCGAACTGTTAACGCTGTCCAGGCGCAACTATGCCCTGCAAAAAGGTGATGTTAAGCGTCTGGAAAAGCTGGGTGCTGATTCACTGGTTTCAAAGTCACTCCTGGATGAGGCCCGTATCAAGCTGCTGCAGCTGGAGTCGGACGTTGCGCAACTCAAGTCGCGGGTCGATTCTGCCGGGACGCGCCTCGTGCTGAAACAGGCAGCACGCAACCGGGCGGTGCGTAACCTGGCGCGAACAGAATTGCTGGCGCCCTTTGCCGGCAGCGTAAATGCCGTTAATGTGCAGGTCGGTGATTACGTGACGCCCAGCCAGGGTGTTGCCGAGCTGATTGATGTGTCTTCACTGGACCTGTATGTAGAGGTGCGCGGTGATGTTGCCGAATCACTGCAGCCGGGACAGGCGGTTAATGTTGTCGTCGATGCTGTGACCTTGCCGGGCAAGGTCACAGCCTTGCAGATTGATCCGGACCCGGTGACCTTTACCCATGCGCTGCGTGTGCGGGTAGCAGGTGCCGGGGTCAGGCCGGGGCAGGTGGCGCAGGCGCACTTGCCCTTGCGGGGGCTGAACAGGGTCACGGCTGTTCCAAACACGGCGGTGTTGTTTGACGAGGGCCGTACCTATATTTTTCGGCTTGACGGTGACCGGCTGGTACTGGTGGAGGTGTCGCTGGGTGAACGTGTCGGCGAACTGCAGGCGGTACGACAGGGTATTGATGCCAGTGATCGCATTGTAACGCATGACGTGTCTGCGTTGAGCCATGGTCAGCAGGTGCGCGCAATTGCAGCAGATCCTGCGCCACAGTAAGACAGTTACCTTTTCCGCAGACATATTATGGCACTGATCCGGTTTTCCATTAATAATCCGCTCATTACCAACCTCATGCTGGTGATTGTGGTTATTCTTGGCGTGCTGTCCTGGCGTGCCATGCCGCAGGAGATGTTTCCGACCATCGAGCTTGACGCTGTCAGCGTCAGTGTAGAGTTCGAGGGTGCGTCGCCGGAAGAGGTTGAACGCCAGGTCACGATTCCGCTGGAAGAAGAATTTGACGGCATGGCAGAGATCGATGTCATGAGCTCGACCAGCAATGAAGGCATGGCATCCCTGATGATCAAGCTGAAGTCGGGTACTGATGTTGACCAGTACATGCGCGATGCACAAACCGCGCTTGACCAGATAACCGATCTCCCGGAAGAGGCCGAGGAGCCGGAGCTGGTCAGGGTAAAGGCGCGTTTCCCGGTTATCAGTATGAGCCTGTATGGCGATGTGTCACGCGGTTATCTCTATGACCAGGCCGACCGGATCAAGCAGCGTATGGCGCAGATCCCGGGGGTTGCCAGTGTGGGTATTGCCGGTAATCGCGAATGGGAACTCTGGATCGAAGTGGACCCGTTTGTACTGGCAGCGCATAAGGTGTCGCTGGGGCAGGTGCTGTCCGCCATACGCGGGAATCTGCGTGATCTGCCGGGTGGTTCCCTGAAAGCCAGTGAGGGTGACATCCTGTTGCGCGGCAAGGGCGTGGCGCCGAAGCCGGATAAAATTGCTCGCATCAGTGTGCGCAGCAATGACAGGGGCGGGCAGTTGCAGCTGGGTGAAATTGCCGAAATCAAGTTGCGGCTTGAAGAGGCAAAAACAGTGGGGCGCTTTAATGGCAGGCCATCAGTCAACCTGACTGTTACCAAGACAGCCGATGCCTCGACCATTGATGTTGCCGATGACGTGCGTGAATTTGCTGCCGGGCTGCGCCAGGAACTGCCGCCGACCATCGAGGTCGGCATGTTTAACGACCTGTCGGTCTATGTCAGGACACGCCTGAATACAGTCAAGTCATCCGGAATGGTGGGGCTATTCCTGGTGTTGCTGTCGTTATATCTGTTTCTCAATTTCCGCGTGGCATTGATCACTGCCATGGGGATACCGGTGTCTTTCCTGTTTGCCGTGATTGCCATTTATTATCTGGGTTACACCATCAATATGGTATCGCTGTTTGCCTTCCTGATCGCGCTTGGTCTGGTTGTTGATGATGCCATTATTGTCACAGAGAACATGTACCGTCATATGGAAATGGGGACGCCGGCCCACGAGGCGGCACGCATCGGTGCGCGGGAAGTGTTCTGGCCGGTTATCGCAAGTACTGCGACGACGGTCGCTGCTTTTTTACCAATGTTTGCGATCAAGGGGATGATGGGTGCATTTATCGCTGTCATTCCTGTCGTTGTCAGTGCCTCGCTGCTGGGCTCGCTCTGGGAGGCATTCGGGGTGCTGCCGTCGCATGCGGCTGAATTGTTGCATGCCGGCAACCGCAGTACGCCGACACGTGAACGCCGGGTTGACTGGAGTAACTTGCTGAACCATTACATTAACTGGTTGCGCAGGGCGCTGGAGCACCGCTATTTCGTGGCACTGGCCAGTATCGGCATCCTGGCCGTCGCGGTGGTCTTCGCGGCCACCCGGATTCCGTTCCAGCTGTTTGATGATGTCGATATCGGCCAGTTCTTTATCAATGCGGAAGCACCGCAGACCTACAGCCTTGAAGATACCGCCAGGCTGGCTGAAAAAATGGAGATCATTGTGCTGGAGTCACTGGATGATGAGGATCTCAGTACCTTGTTGACCAATGTTGGCGTGACCTTTATCGACTTCAATCGTTTTCAGCTGGGCAGCCACTATATTCAGCTGGTGGTAGACCTGGAGAAGGCTCAACCGGAGGGGTTCATTGAACGCTATATTACCCCTGTCGTCAGCCTGAAGTTTGCCCGGGAAGGCACACGGACCCGGCCCACAGAGGAGATTATCAGTGATTTGCGCGAAAAATTGCAGGCAGTTGCCGGTGTCCGTCGCATCGCCATACAACGTCCGCAAGCTGGGCCGGCAGGTGCGGATATTGAAGTGGGTGTAACCGGACCGGACGTTGATGTGCTGCGTCAACAGGCCGAGCATATGGTTGCCTACCTGCAACGGTTACCGGGTGTGCATGATGTGCGCCAGAATCTTGAAACCGGCAAGCTGGAGTACCAGTATTCACTGAACTCGCGTGGCAAGGAGCTTGGCATCTCACAGAGTGAGCTGGCCGACGCGGTACGCACCGGTTTTCTTGGTGTTGAAGCCGTGCATGTCACGCTGGGTGACAAGCGTGTACCGGTGCGCGTGATCTATCCTGAAGATATTCGTCATGGCAGTGATTTAAGCACTCTGCCTGTCGTGCTGGATGATGGCCGGCTGGTGTATCTCGGAGATGTCGCTGAGATAACTGCCGGCCGTGGCATGAATACCATCAGTCGCCGTGATACCCGGCGTCTGGGCCTGGTGACTGCCGATGTGGATGACCAGGTCACTACGCCGCTCGCAGTGACCGAACTGGTGCGTGCCGAGTTTGCTGATATTGGCGAGACTTTACCCGGTTATGAATTACTGTTTCTGGGCGAGAAAAAGGATGCCTCCGAGTCGTTTGACGGCATGGCTGATGCCCTGTTGATAGCGGGTGCGCTTATCTTCTTTATACTGGCTGCGCTGTTTCGCTCCCTGCTGGATCCGCTGGTTGTCATGTTTGCCATTCCATTCGGTATGATCGGCGTGGTGTTCGGACATGTCCTGTTTGACTATAATCTGCAGTTCCTGTCGGCCGTGGGTTTCCTGGCTCTGACCGGGATTGTGGTGAATGACTCCCTGATTCTGGTCAGCTTTGCCAAGCGCATGCGCGGCGAGGGTATGGACCGCATGGAGGCCATGATAGAGGCCGGCCGGGTACGGGTGCGTCCCATCCTGCTGACCAGC
>JASJGW010000013.1:0-4824 GCA_033791305.1 Gammaproteobacteria bacterium
TGCAGGCAGGCTTGCGGCTGGCAACGGCACGGCATGCGGAGTCCACACCGGCAGGCGTGCCGGGATCGGCACGGATGGCTGGCTGGAGGTGAGGCGGTAAATACGAAACAGCGCCTGTTCCTGTTGCGGGCCAGCCTCCAGCCGCACTCGCTGCCAGCCAGCCGCAAGATTTCGATATCGATAAAAGGTCTGACCATCGCGCAGTTCATCGATACGCACACGCGTCGGGCCTTCCAGGTATACACTCACCGGTTCCTGCCGTGTCGCCACATGGTAGTTCCGCCGGCCAGGCCGGCTTGTCAAGCTGCTGTCGGAAACAGCCCCCGGTTCGCGGATGACGACACGCAGGTACTGGTTGAGTACCGGATCAGCGATGCGCACACGCAGCAAATGACTCCCGCCAGGAAGCCTGCGGTTAACGGTTTGCTGTGGCAGATCCGGGGTCAGCAGGAGCGTTTGTTCCGGCCCGTCATCAAGTTGCAGACGTACCTGCAGCGGGCGTGCTTGTGCCGGGGCAAGATCTGCCATGGCCAGATCAATTTGAAAGTAACTCGACTCGGGCTGGTCAACCGCAAATACCAGCGTCTCGAATCCGGATAGCAGCTGTTCTCCCGGCTGCAGCGCCGTTAACAGGGCTTTCCTGATGCGCATGGCAGGATTCTCCGGGTTGCCGGAAGATACCTCGACGACGCGCACTCCGGCACTGGCCTGTACCGCAGGAACCAGTTCCCAGCTGGTAACACGGCGCAGTCGTCGCAGCATGCCCTGCAAGCCGGGTACTTGCTGATGCTGCTGAAACAGTTTTTCTCCTGCTGCCGCCATGGCCATGGTTTGCGTGGCATCGTGTTCGGCCAGCCACAGGATGTTGCGCATCTGCTCCTGGACCTGTGCATCTGCAGCACGGTCAGCGATTGCTACCCCGGGTACCGCTGCTGGCTTGCCAAGACGCAGGCGCTGCCCGGTCTTGATGAGATAGGGAGGTTCGATCGCGTTCAGTCTGGCAAGCTGCCGGTAATCCTGTCCGTACCGCAGGGCTATATCAGACAGGGTTTCATCGCTACGGACAATGTGGTAGTTCCAGGCATACGGCGTCTGCGCTTGACCGGAGTCTGGATTCTGTGTCGCCTGAGCCAGTGACTGCGCACCGGACAGGCCTGGTGGCAAAGCTTTACTGTTGACGGTACTGGCAGCAGGCGCGACATTCATGCCGGAACTCATAAGCAGCTGCGATACTGCGCATTGCTGCACGACTTCGATGCGTGCATGCGCGGGGGTGCCTGGCAGCGGCTCATGTGCGGCACCCAGTTCTCCCTGCAGAGCGCCCTGTGCTGTTACGGGCAGCAACGGCGGCAGTATCGTCAATGGCAGCATGGGCCGTGCCGCGGCCACCTGCAGCAGCAGCGGGCCACGCTCCGGCGTGATATGAATCTCATGGAGCCCGGGTGCGATGCGGTACTCGAAGCTTTGCGTCAACCCGGGGAATGCTTGCTCATTGCCGATCAGATGTAACCCGTAGGCAACACGATTGTCGGTAACCGGGAACGGCGTTTGCAGTGCACCGTCTTCCACCTTGACCCAGTCGTTAATTGCCTCACCGTGTGCAGCGGTATGCAGGGGACGCAAGGAGACGCGCAGCATGACAGGCCCCTGTACCTGCAGCGTTATCGGTACCTCAGGCGTTGCCCGGAAGGTGGTAAATACCTGATCCTGGTCGGTTATATGGACCGTTTCAGCGCCCGCATGGCGGGTCACCAGCTGCGGCTCGTTGTTCCACCTGTGGGAACCCGGATAACGGGATTGCCAGCGTTCCCAGTCCAGCACGGCTTGTTGGCGCAGCGCTCGGTCAGATGACCCCAATTGTGTCCTGATATCCAGGCCCTCTGCGAGGTGCTGCTGCAGTGCAGCCGCCGTTGCACCGGCCTCATCCCAGGCTGCCATGGCCTGCCTGTAGTTACCGGACGCCTGCTCACGCCAACCCAGCCACCAATGGTACTCATGGGCGTCCTGGATGTCTGCCAGTTGCTCATCAAACAGTGCCCACCATCCCGCCGTATAACTTGCCTGCAGCAATAGTCGGGGTGGCCGTTCTGTCGGCGGCAGCGCCAGCACCACCTGCAAGGCATAGTGAGTCTTGCCCAGTTCCAGCAAGGTCTCTGCCAGGTCTCGCAGGGTGGCTGGTTTCGGATCGCGGATGACTGCCGTTGCCAGCACGTTCAGACGTGCCTCGACATTGCCGGCCCGCTGGTAGAGTGCCAGTAGCTGTTCCAGCACCTGCTCACGGAAGGCGTCGCTGGTACTGCCAACGAGGTGGTTGCGTAACTGTTGCTCGGCAAGGTAGACCTCTCCAATGCGGTCGAGTACCTGTACCTGCGCCATTACCGCCTGCTCCCGTGCAGTGCCGGTTGTACCATGCCGAATGGCCGTCCAGGCTTCCAGTTCTGCTACTGGGTTGCCCGACTTTTCAGCACGTTGTGCGGTCTGCTGCAGGGCATGGATTTCCGGTCCGGTCAGCTGCATGCTGTCCTGCACGCTTGCCGGGGGCACCTGCAACGTCGCGGCTAAACGGTTATAGCGTGAATACAGCAGGCGCAGCAGCGGCAACCACTGATTGTGAAGATCTCGTGCGTCGTCGTGCAGGCTCGCTGACTGTCTATCCGTATACCGGCTGTCGACGGGCTGACCAGGGTCGTCGCGGGATGCGCCAGTGGACAATGCGGCGAGAAATTCCCGGTACACTGTTTTCGGCCCCAGCTTCTGCAGCAGGGACTGATAGGCTGTCCCGGCACGCCGGTAATACCTGCTGGCACGGTATTGCAGTGCCACGTCTACCGGGGCACCGTTTTCGGCATCACGCCAGATGCGGATTCGCCGCACTTCCCGTGGCAGTGGCAACTCGATTAACGCTACATCCAGAAGTGGGGCGGCGCTGTTGCGTGCAGCAAATGGACCCGCCAGCGTCAGTCCTCGTGCAGCATGTGTGTGGTTCATGACTGCCAGTGCCGCTTCCGCGCGTCCCGGCTGCCATTCCTGCGGAGACAGATCCGACTCACTCATGACTCGCAATTGCCTTGGTGGCTGATCATCAAACTGCAGGTAAATCCAGGTGGGTGCGCTCACGCTGCTGCGGTCTACGCTGAGCCGCAATCGGGAAGGTGCCGCGCGTTCCGGCAGCCTGTATTCGTAGTGTTTTGCCTCTCCGGCCGGGGCCTCCAGGAAATATCCACCTGCCATCACTGCACTCAGCGTGTCTGCGTAGGTCTCCGGCACTACCCTGTGGTGGTGCTCGTCGCGCAGCACGGGAGTCCGGAACCAGGCGAAGCGCTGGGTGGTAGGGACATTCTGCCTGGCGGGCAGCAGGTCACGGTAGGTCGTGTGCAGGGACCATGCCTGTCCGGACAGCTGACGCATAGCATTTTCTTCAGGGTAGTCAAGTGCCCAGCTGCGCGTCAGCGCACTGCCAATAAGACTGCCATCGCGCCAGCTGTTATCCTGTAGCAGGCGCAGCACTGACTGCTGGTCGGCAGGGGTTGCCAAACCCGTCGATGAAATTGTGCGCAGCACCTGTGCTGTTGTCTGATCCCAGATAGACCCGGGCACAGTGCCGCTGTGCTGCAGTGCTGTTTGATGCAACGGGCGATTTCCATCCCATAGATAATCGTCGGGGACCTGCTGACCCAGCAGGCGCAGATAGACGGGGGCAGTGCTGCGCAGTTCTAGGCGATGCTCACCGGCAGGTATCTCCAGATAGCCGTTCAGGCGGCGCCCTACCGGGCTGAAGCACCCGTCGATTGCTACCGGGTTGTCGTCATCCAGGGTTGTCTCGAACTCCAGCACCCGCCACGGTTTGCCATCAAGCACGGCAGTGATCCGGTAACCCTGCGCTGCTGCGTCTCCGGCAGCGGGGAACATGAAGCGGGTCTCCAGCCTGAGACGTGTTGCACCCGGCACCGGCAAGATGACAGACTGGCCGCCCTGTAATGGCCAGTAATTATCGGTACTGTTGCGATCCGCCAGGCGCACCGCGGATAATTCCGGAATCGCGATGACATCGCGATAGCTGACGACCTTTACCGGGTTAGCACGCCGTGATGTGAACAGGGCAACAGAAATTGCACCCTTGCGTCGGGCAGGGCGGGTAATACGCATGATACGCGTGCTGGCGGGAGTGGCCCCGGAGAGCAGGGCAGCCCCGTCAGCTGACGGGTGCAGTGACGTCGTTAGATAAAGACCACTGCCATTCGACCATGCAAGCTCGAGGTCCCCGTCGTCAATCCGTCCATTCGGTGACAGGATGCGCAGCTGTTCACCGGCCGCCAGGCGCAGGCGCACGGCATCACCCGGCCGCAACTCAATCATATGCAGGCCATGCTGGCGGCTGTATTGCGGCTCAGTTCCGTCCACCTGGACCGGTGTGCCCTCGACATTGTCCCAGTGCACCACTATTCCTTGCTGGTCCAGCCAGGCAAGTTGCGCTGGATCCGGTTCTGCCCATAGCCAGGCTGACCACAGGCACAAGCAGGCCGGGATCAGCAAAGCGGTAATATGCAGCCTGTTCATTGTTGTTCCATTCCGTTGTACAGACAGGCGGCAAAGCCAGTCCTGAGTGGACCCTGGCTGCGCAGGCGTTCTCGCAGCGCGCGGCTCAGCTCCACATGTACGAAGCCGTTGTGTGCCAGCCTGCGCAGCAGCCTCCCCTGCTGGTTGGTGGTGGCGCCGAGTTCCTGGACGTCACGCGGATAAAGCCGGACCGGATTGTTCAGCAGTGACTGCAGGCAGGCCGCCACTGCCGTGCTGGCCGGTGTTGGCCAGGCGGTTCCGGCACTT
>JASJGW010000014.1:0-5414 GCA_033791305.1 Gammaproteobacteria bacterium
TACTGAATAATCGGCACACCGAGAAAACCATGGTAGGGTGCTTCCCCGGTTTCACTAATAAAACGGTAACTCGGATGCAGCGGCGCATCTTCAAGGTTTAGCGGCTCTTCACGCCGACTGACAACACCGACAAGACCTTTATCCAGATCGATGCGGACGCTGCCGATGGCATCCTTGCGCAAACCCTCTGTGGCACTGAGCACATACTGCTGCGTTTCAGCATCCACCAGGTAAACAGTAGCCACGTCAACAGCCACCGACTCACGTACCCGCCGAACAATAATATCCAGCGCGCGATCCAGATCGGGCGCGGTATTTACTTCCTGAATTATTCGTCTCAAGGTATCGAGCATGAGAACAGTTCCAGTGACGGTCGGTGAAAAAAAATTGTCAGTGCAAGCAGCACCTCAGGGATTCCGGTCGTACCGGAAGCAAGCGTCATGCCTATTTTTTGGCAGCCTTCGGCACACCGCCGGGAAACAGTAACGGCGCCAGTTCATCCAAAGCCTTGCGGTATACATTACGCTTGAAGGCAACCACCTCGCTCAGCGGATGCCAGTAATCCACCCAGCGCCAGTGATCAAACTCCGGCTTGTCACTCAGATCAAGACACACTGTCTGATCCGGACACAACATACGTAACAGAAACCACACCTGTTTTTGTCCGACACACACCGGTCGGGATGAACGCCGGATATACTGACGTGGCAGACGATAGCGTAACCAGCCACGGGTTGCACCGATTAGCTCGACATGCTCAGGCTGCAAACCGACCTCTTCCGACAGTTCACGATACATCGCCTCTGCCGGTGTTTCATCGGAACGCATACCGCCCTGCGGAAATTGCCAGGCATCCTGGCCAATACGCCGGGCCCACAACAGCCGCCCCCCCGGGCTCGAGAGTATTATCCCTACATTTGGCCTAAATCCATCAGGATCAATCACTTGAAAATCTCTTCTTGCATTTCTGAATTGCAATCATTCTCCCATAGCTACCCAGCAGGAGCAAACCGCAGCGGCAGGGACAGTGACGCCGTTTTAATCCTTTCGTGTATGCTTGGCGACGATTTTATGCAGGAGTAACAACAGTGGGTATTGCACTTTTTGATCTCGACAACACCCTGATTGCCGGTGACAGCGACTATCTGTGGGGCTGCTTCCTGGTCGAACAGGGCATTGTTGACGGCGCGACCTATGAACGCGAGAACCGGCGCTTCTATGATCAGTACAAGGCCGGCGAACTGGACATCCATGAATTTCTTGATTTCCAGCTGCGACCACTTGCCGAACACAGTATCGAGTCCCTGCAGCAATGGCGCAGCCAGTACGTCCAGGAAAAAATCACCCCCATCCTGTTACCCAAGGCACACGCACTGATTGACAGGCACCGGCAACAGGGGGACACGCTGGTGGTCATCACCGCCACCAATCGTTTCATTACCAGCCCCATCGTCGCCTTGTATGGCATTCAGCATCTGCTGGCCACCGAACCTGAGATCGTCAACAATGGTTACACCGGCAACGTCACTGGCACTCCCTGCTTTCAGGGCGGCAAGGTAGAACGGCTGACCGACTGGCTGGAAGATAACCGGCAATCGCTTGACGACAGCTGGTTCTACAGTGATTCACACAACGATTTACCCTTGCTGGGCAAGGTCACCCACCCGGTGGTGGTCGATCCGGATGAAGTCCTTGAGCAACACGCCAAAGACCATGACTGGCCAGTCATCAGTCTACGATGACTGGCTCCCTGCCCACAGATCAGATCTGGCCGGCATGCCATAGCCCAAAAGAACCAGGGCACTCGTAATGCGACCGATCGTATTGCTCGCCACACTCTTGCTGCTGGCACTCGCCAGCCTGTTGTTCAGCCTGGCCACTGGCAGTGTTGACATCGGCTGGCAGGATCTGCTGGCGGTATTTCGAGGCACGGGTATTGGTAGCGGTAATGAGCTGGCTGGACAGATTGTGGTGGAATTACGCTGGCCACGGACAGTGGCTGCCTTTGTAACCGGTGCCCTGCTGGCGCTGGCGGGTGGTTTAATGCAGGTGTTGCTGCGCAACCCGCTGGCAGATCCCTATGTACTGGGGGTGTCCGGCGGTGCCGCAACCGGCGCACTGCTGGCCATGCTGTACGGTCTCGGCAGTATCTGGTTACACGGCGCAGCTTTCAGCGGCGCACTGCTATCCATGCTGCTGGTATTCGGACTGTCACATGGCAGTGGCAGCTGGACCACCAGCCGCCTGCTGCTTACCGGCATTGTGCTCGCGGCCGGCTGGGGAGCGGTCATTGGCCTGTTGCTGGCGATCAGCCCGGAACAGGGACTGCGCGGCATGCTGTTCTGGCTCATGGGTGATCTTGCCAACACCGCCTTTCCGAGCAGCGCTTTCCCGGTACTCATAATCGGACTGGTGGCTGCTATCGGCATCGGCCGTTCACTCAACATACTGACCCATGGTGAACAAACCGCCGGCGCACTGGGCATTAACGTCAAGCCATTGCGCTACTTCATCTACCTGCTGGCATCACTGTTGACCGCAACAGCCGTAACGCTGGCCGGCAGCATCGGCTTTGTCGGTCTGATTGTCCCACACATGTTGCGACTGCTTGGCGTACGAGATCACCGCCTGTTGCTGCCGGCAGCAACACTGCTGGGTGGTAGCCTCTTGGTAGTCGCCGATACACTGGCGCGCACCTTACTGGCACCGAGGCAGCTGCCGGTAGGCATACTGACTGCCCTGGTGGGTGTGCCGGTCTTCCTGCTGTTGCTGTACCACAGTCGTTCCCTGCATGGCGAGGAGCACTAGGCTGCCATGTCATTACTGGCAACACATGCACTGCACATCACCATCGGTACTACGACGGTCTGCCGTGAACTTGAACTAACGATCAATAGCGGTGAGCGCTGGTGTGTACTGGGGCGCAACGGCACCGGGAAAACGACGCTGCTGCACACACTGGCCGGTTTGCGTCCACCGACATCCGGCGGTCTCTCCCTGAACAATCGCCCACTGGCGCAAACTTCACGCAAGTCAGTCGCGCAACAGATCGGTCTGCTGTTCCAGGATCATACGGACACCTTCCCCGCCACGGTACTGGAAACCGTACTGACCGGTCGCCATCCCTGGCTCGGGCCATTGCAATGGGAAAGCGACCGGGACCTCGCTGTTGCACGACAGGCGCTGCAGGCGGTTGGCCTGCAGTGCATGGAACAACGCCTTGTGAACACCCTGTCAGGCGGCGAACGGCGACGCACCGGCATAGCCTGCCTGCTGACACAGGACCCGCAACTGCTATTGCTGGACGAACCCACCAACCATCTCGATATTCATCACCAGATACGCATGCTTGACCTGTTACAGGAGCATGTCACACATGCAGACAAGGCGCTGTTGCTGATCATGCATGACCTCAACCTCGCAGTGCGGTACTGCAACCGTTTCCTGTTGTTATTTGGTAATGGCGAGACGATTCAGGGTACGGCTGCGGCAATCCTGACACAAGCTAACCTGGAGCGTCTGTATCAACACCCGCTGCAGGCAGTAGCGGTCCCGCATGGTACGGTCTGGTTGCCACAGTAGTCCGTTCCCGGAGGCCGGTCATGAAGATATTCATTGAAGGCCCATACTGGACCGGCATGTGGACAGAGGTCGTTGCTGATTCCTTGAGACAGACCGGACACCAGGTTGGTATTAGCTACCACAACCGGAAAACCCTGCACGACCGCCTTGCCCTTGCCGGCAAGACCCTGATTCAGGGAGCAAACAGAAAGACCACCTGGCAGGTACGCCACCGAAGACAACTGCTGGAGGCAATGTCTCACGATCAGTGGGACGCCCTGCTCAGTATCCAGGGTACGGTTGACCAGCAAACGGTAGCGCAATGTCGCCAACAGTCACCGGGCCTGAGGGTTTTCTTCTGGTGGGGCGACATACTCACAGAACAGGCGCGGCTGCGCATCAGTCAGGCAGCCGCCTTCTCGGAACAGCTGCTGGTGTCCGGCAAAGGCACCTTCGACCAGCTCAGCCCTAGCTATCAGCATCAGCTGCGGTACTTCCCGTTCGGTGCAGCACACCGCTTTCATGCGGCGGGTAACATCTCTGCACGCGACCGGAAACGCTTTGCTGCCGAGGTCGCCTTTGTCGGCACCTGTTACCCGGAGCGCTGCGCACTGATACGCTACCTGAATACGCAACTCGACACCCCGGTCAGGGTCTGGGGACGTGGCTGGCGACATTGCCAGGGCGTGCGCAGTCAGGGTCCATTATCACTAGCCGACAGCCTGAAAGCGCACGCTTGCTCCAGAATCTCCCTTAACCTCCATCACCCAGACACTGACAACGGCTGCAACATGAAATATTACGAAATACCGGCCGCCGGCGGTTTTCAAATCTGTGACTGGCAACCCCTGCTGGAAGAGACCGCCCTGGGGAGACAAACCGTCGCCTGCCGGTCGTTTGCGGAGTTTGCTGAAAAAACGCACTACTACCTCACACATGAGCAGGAGCGCCGCCAGCAGGTCGCGGCCACCTCTCAAACTGTCTTTACAACAGAGGATTACCCGTCAAGGCTCGCTGCAATTTTCAAGCGGCCGGCCTGAGCGTCCGGTACAGGTACTACCCGATAAAAGTAAAGCCTGCAATAGCCGACATTCCTTGACACCCGCCAGCACTCACTTTAGAGTCACTGCTCCTTTGTTTCAGGTGTCCCACGGACTGTCGTCCACGGGATTAAACGGGAAGCCGGTGCGTCATTTTGATGACAATCCCGGCGCTGCCCCCGCAACGGTAAGCGAGTCAAAGGTGAATCAACACGCCACTGCGCACTGCGCGGGAAGGTGATTCACCCGGATAACGACCCACTCGCGAGCCCGGAGACCGGCCTGAACGTTTGTAACCGTATTGCGGAGGGCAATACAGGCAGACTGCTTGCTCTCTCTGTCATTCTCCTTCCGCAACTGACCTGACTTCAGCACGGGGTGGTGCTGTGGCATGGAGAATGACATAAAAACCCATTTTACAGCTTTACTGGCAGCAGCCATGGCACTGACCGGCGCTAATGCCATTGCAGAGACCGGGCAATCGGAAAATATCCTGGTCACCGCCACACGCCTCGATCCGGACAATGGCAAGGCCCGCGGCAACACCACCATCATCACAGCAGCGGATATTGAAAAAAGCACTGCCCGCACCCTGCCTGAATTACTGGGCCGTGAAGCCGGTGTACTGACCCGCACCCTGTACGGTAATAACGCAACCGGGGCCACGGTCGACATACGCGGCTTTGGCGCCGCCTCGACACAAAATACACTGATACTGCTCGATGGTCGCCGCCTGAACGACGTCGATCTTTCCGGTGTAGACTTCAGTGTCATCCCGCTGCAAAGCATCGAACGTATCGAAATCACCCGCAA
>JASJGW010000015.1:0-5470 GCA_033791305.1 Gammaproteobacteria bacterium
TCCAGAAAATTCACGGTAACCCGGATCGAAGATGGCAAATTGACGGTTGACGGTAACCACCCCAAGGCCGGCAAGGACATCACCTTTCACATCAAGTGCACGTCAATACGGGATGCTACACCGGAAGAGATTGCCAATGGCGTTGAGGCCATGGCGATGCCGGTACTACACTAGGCTGTATCCCGGGTAACGCTGCGTTCCATCCGGGCCACATTTCTGTCTGTAGCATGATATGTTTCGGCATTCCAGAATCACAAGTAATAGCCGCTAACTTCGTGTATTAATTTGATTACTTGTCCCCTATGAGTCTGAGCATCATCATTCTGGCCGCCGGTCAGGGCACACGAATGCGCTCTGCGCGTCCCAAGGTGCTACATCCGCTCGCTGGCAGGCCCCTGCTGGCGCATGTCATAGATACCGCGCGAGCATTACAAAGTTCTGATATTCACGTGGTTATTGGCCACGGCGCGGAACAGGTACAGTCTGTAATACCGGATAGCGATATCCACTGGGTGCTGCAGGCAGAACAGCTGGGGACGGGCCATGCAGTCGCCCAGGCCATGCCCGCCATACCGGACGGCAATACGGTGCTGGTGATGTATGGTGATGTGCCACTGGTGTGCAGGGAAACCCTGGAACCGCTGTGCAGCCTGGCCGACCAGGGGATGGCGGCATTATTGACCGCCGAGCTGGATGACCCGACCGGTTATGGCCGCATTCTGCACCATGCCGATGGCAGTATCTGCGGCAGTGTCGAGGAAAAAGATGCCAGTTCTGCAGAGCGGGCCATCCAGGAAGTTAACACCGGCTTTATTGCAGCACCTGCGGTTCGTCTGCGTGGCTGGGTGGATGCTCTGGATAACAACAATGCCCAGGGTGAGTTTTATCTGACGGATGTTATTGCCCGTGCGGTTGCCGAGGGCACCAGCGTGCGCGGTGTGGTGGCAGAAAACATCGATGAAGTACTCGGTATTAATGACCGCAGGCAACTTGCCATACAGGAACGCAGTTTCCAGAAACGCCAGGCAGAGCGCTACCTGCAGGCGGGCGTAACGTTGCCTGATCCGGCGCGTTTTGACCTGCGTGGAGAGCTGACTGTTGGTCAGGATGTTTATATCGATATTAATGCCGTTCTGGAAGGGAAAATTGTACTGGGAGACCGGGTCACGATTGGGCCCAATGTTGTGATGCGCAATACCACCGTGGGCGATGACGTCACGATTCTTGCCAACTGTGTCATCGAGGATGCGGAGATTGGTACTGGCAGCCGCATTGGTCCCTTTGCCCGCCTGCGTCCGGAGACCCGGCTGTCAACGCATACGCATGTTGGAAATTTTGTCGAGATCAAGAAGTCTGACGTGGGGGAGGGCACCAAGATCAATCACCTTAGCTACGTGGGTGATACCACCGTCGGGGCTGGCGTGAACATCGGCGCCGGGACCATCACTTGCAATTACGATGGTGCCAACAAACACCGTACCATCATTGGCGACCGTGTGTTTATTGGTTCTGATACCCAGCTGGTAGCACCGGTAGAGATACAGGAAGGCGCCACGATCGGTGCCGGCTCCACGATTACGCGCGATGCGCCGGCCAATGAGCTGACCCTGAGTCGTGCACCGCAACAAACACATACCGGCTGGAAGCGACCGGTCAAAAAAACCAAAGGATAGGACTATGTGTGGACTTGTCGGCGCAGCTGCACAACGCAATGTCATCCCGCTACTGATCGAAGGTCTGAAGCGACTGGAATACCGCGGTTATGATTCTGCGGGTGTGGCGGTGCAGGGTGAAACGGCGCGACTGGAACGGGTACGGAAGGTAGGCAAGGTGGTCGAGTTGACCAAGGCACTGGAGGACACGCCGATCAGCGGCCAGACTGGTATTGCCCACACGCGCTGGGCGACCCACGGTGAACCCAGTGAGCAAAATGCACATCCGCATGTCTGCCATGAACGTGTGGCGCTGGTACACAACGGCATCATCGAGAATCATGATGATCTGCGTGCCCGACAGCAGCAGGATGGCTACCGCTTTACCTCGCAGACCGACACTGAGGTCATCGTGCACCAGATCCATCACTATCTTGACCAGGGTAAGGATTTGCTGGCAGCGGTCAGTTCGGCGGTAAACGATCTTGAAGGGGCCTTTGCGCTGGGTGTCATCAGCAAGGATGAACCCGGCCGGCTGATTGCAGCACGGCGCGGTAGCCCGCTGGTGCTCGGTATGGCCGACGGAGAAATACTGATTGCCTCGGATGTGGCTGCACTGGTGTCGGAAACAAAAAACTTTATCTTCCTTGAAGATGGTGATGTGGCGGATATTGCCTGGGACCACATGACCATTTATGACGCGACCGGTACTGTTGTGGAGCGGCCGGTTAAATCATCCCGAGTGACGCTGGATGCGACGTACAAGGGCGAGTATGCACATTACATGCTCAAGGAAATCTTCGAGCAGCCCCGTGCAGTTGCCGACACCCTGGAGGGCAGAATCGGCAGCAACCAGGTACTGGAAGAGGCCTTTGGCGCGGGTGCTGCGGGAATCTTTGACAAGGTGGCCGGTGTTCACATTATCGCCTGTGGAACCAGTTACCATGCGGGTATGATCGGTCGCTACTGGCTGGAATCACTGGCAGGTGTGCCCTGCAGCGTGGAAGTAGCCAGTGAATTCCGCTATCGCCATCCGGTGGTGCGCAATAATTCACTGATTGTAACCTTGTCACAGTCCGGTGAAACAGCGGATACCCTGGCTGGTCTACAGGAGGCCAAGCGACTTGGTTACGGCCACTCGCTGTCCATTTGCAACGTCCCGGAAAGTTCACTGGTGCGAGCCTCGGACCTGGTTCTGATGACGCACGCTGGGCCGGAAATCGGTGTGGCCTCGACCAAGGCCTTCACGACCCAGCTGATTGCCATGTTGTTGCTGACCATCGTGCTGGGCCGTCGTCATGCCATGTCTGCAGAGACAGAAGCGCGCCTGGTAAGTGAACTGCGCAGTGTGCCGGGAAAGATTGAACATGCGTTAACCCTGAACGAGCAGATCAGGTCACTGGCAAAAGCGCGTTTCGGCGACAAGCAAAATGCACTGTTCCTGGGTCGTGGTGCACAGTTCCCGGTGGCCATGGAAGGTGCGCTCAAGCTCAAGGAGATTTCCTATATTCATGCCGAGGCCTACCCTGCCGGCGAACTGAAACATGGCCCGCTGGCACTGGTGGATGACAACATGCCGGTTGTCGTGGTTGCGCCCAATAACGAACTGCTGGAGAAGCTCAGGTCCAACCTGCAGGAAGTGCGTGCACGTGGCGGTGAATTGATCGTATTTGCCGATGCGGATGTCGGTATGATCAGTTCCCAGGGTGTGACGGCATTGCCGGTATCACCCACCGAGGACAGTATTGCACCCATTATCTTCTCGGTACCACTGCAACTGCTGGCGTATCATGTGGCAGTGCTCAAGGGCACGGATATCGATCAACCGCGCAACCTGGCCAAGTCCGTCACCGTCGAATAACACCGCCCCTGTCGTCAATTCCCGGGCTATGCCAGGGTGGGTACGCCATGTCTTGCCCATGCTGCATTTGCCGAGTTTGGTTTTATTGAATTCCCTCCCCGACAGCTTACCGGTTAACCTGCACAGGCTCACACCGTCACTTCTGGCTGCACCAGTAGCCACACCCAAACTAAGCATTTGATATTCAATGTATAGTTTGTGTTGATAATGATTATATGCTAATATTCCTCGTTTTATAGTGCGCCCGATCTTGTGGCCGGGCAACGAAGGAGTAGAGAATTGAATAAGGATTCTATGTTTTTCTGCATTCCCCAACAGGCTTATTTAAGCGTCAACACCTGCAAGAGTCTGCGTGAACGGCCAGTCGGCAAGGCGCCAGCCGGTGCCCCGCCAAAATTGATTGCCTGCGAAAAGTGTAATATGCACCCGCTGGTTGATATTTCCAAGGTCCCGTTGGTCACACTGGAGGCCTATCTCGGTGGTTCCAGGCCAAAGACAGTCAATCTGAATTCGCCGAAGAATAAAAAACTGCTGGCTGGATTGCAGGAAGTTGCCTGATAGCGATTTTTTACAGGTGTGATCTTTCCAGTCGTTACCCCGGCGTCGGTCCTTGCGTATCCGGCAGTCGGGTATTTATATTGTCAAAGCGTACTTCAACACGGCGTACACCGCTGTTGCGTTGATGACGGCTACGCTGGTCTTTCAGACCCTTGTACCGACAGGTACACATGGCTGAGCTGCGGCCATCCAGTGGCAACTGCGGTGCTTCATCTAACGTGTATTGCCGACCCGGCAGGGCTTGCGATTGACCGGCAGCCTGCGATCAGGCGATCAGCCACCATTGATTTGATTTGCTAGAATCGCGCCCCATGGATGTTTCCCGAATTATTGATCCGCTGAACGATGCACAGCGCGAGGCAGTGTGCGCACCAACCGACCCACTGCTGGTGCTCGCCGGTGCGGGTAGTGGCAAGACGCGGGTGCTGGTACACCGGATTGCCTGGCTGATCGATGCCGAGGGTCTGTCTCCCTACGCAATACTCGCGGTTACCTTCACCAACAAGGCGGCGGGTGAAATGCGCAGCCGTATCGAGGAGATGATCAAGTCACCGGTATCAGGCATGTGGGTCGGCACCTTTCACGGGCTGGCGCACCGGCTGCTACGCAGTCATTGGCAGGAGGCCGGTTTACCGCAGGGCTTTCAGATTCTGGACTCCCAGGACCAGCTGCGTCTGGTCAAGCGTGCCATGCAGTCGCTGGAACTGGACGAGGCGAAGTGGCCGCCAAAACAGATGCAGTGGTTCATCAACGGCTGCAAGGACGAGGGCCGGCGTCCACAGCATATTGAACACCGCAATGATCCGTACCTGCAAACGCAGCTGAAGATTTATGCTGCTTACGAGGCGCTGTGCCAGCGTTCAGGACTGATAGATTTTGCCGAGTTGCTGCTGCGTTCGCATGAATTGTGGCTTAAGTATCCTGTACTGCTGGACCACTACCGGCAGCGCTTTCACCATATCCTGGTCGATGAATTTCAGGATACCAATGCCATTCAGTATGCCTGATTGAAACCAATTGCTTTGGAATCAATTGCGTTAGAAGCCATTACGTTAAAATCTGTTACTTTAAAATTTGTTTTAAGGACAGATAGCATCCAAACCAACCTAAAAATGTACTGGAAAAAAGAATTATGAGAATGGCTTTTACAGAAAGGAACTGGATATTCGTGTATACATATGCAGCCAGGTTTTCTGCAATGCCCGATGATATGGTCAGATAGCCGACCAGAAGAATCACAAGACCCACCACTCCCCCTATAAACCCCTGGAAAACACCTTCCACATAAAAAGGCGTTTTGATAAACCCTTCCGTTGCCCCCACAAGTCGCATGATCTCAACCTCAAGTCTACGGGAATAAAACGCCAGTCTCACCGTATTGGCTGTGATAAACAAGGCA
>JASJGW010000016.1:0-5355 GCA_033791305.1 Gammaproteobacteria bacterium
GGCATGCTGGGTCTTGGTCGTATGGGTGCAAACATAGTCCGCCGCCTGATGAAAGCCGGACACGAATGTGTGGTTTTCGATACAGATAGCAACACCGTCGCGGCGCTGGAGAAGGAAGGCGCCACTGGTGCCAACAATATAGATGAGTTTATTAACAAACTGGCGGCACCACGCGCCGTATGGGTCATGGTTCCCGCCGCAGTTGTCGGCCCGGTGGTCAAGGACCTTGCTGCCTATATGCAGGCCGACGACATTATCATCGACGGCGGCAATTCCTATTACAAGGACGACATGGCACGCGCCAGTGAGCTCGGCACAAAGGGTATCCATTACGTCGATGTCGGCACCAGTGGTGGTGTCTGGGGGCTGGAGCGTGGCTACTGCCTGATGATCGGTGGCGAGAAAACGGTGGTCAGCCATCTCGACCCCCTGTTCAGGACCATAGCGCCCGGTGTCGGCGATATTGAGCGCACCACCGGTCGCAGCGGTACAACGTCAACGTCCGAGCAGGGCTATCTGCACTGTGGCCCCAATGGTGCCGGCCACTTTGTAAAGATGGTACACAACGGTATCGAATACGGCATCATGGCTGCTTATGCCGAGGGGATGAATATTCTCAGTCACGCCAATATCGGTAGCCAGGATCATGCCATCGATGCAGAGACCACACCGTTGCAGAATCCGCAGGACTACCAGTTCGACATCGACACAGCGGAAGTCGCCGAAGTCTGGCGCCGCGGCAGCGTGGTCGCTTCCTGGCTGCTGGACTTGATCGCAATAGCATTAAAAGACAACCCGGACCTGTCTGATTTTTCCGGCAGTGTGTCCGATTCCGGTGAAGGCCGCTGGACCAGCATGGCGGCAATCGAAACCGCCACGCCGGCGCCGGTACTGACGGCTGCGTTGTTCAGCCGTTTCAGCTCCCGCGGGGAAGCCGACTTTGGCGACAAACTAATGTCGGCAATGCGCTTCCAGTTCGGCGGTCACCACGAGAAAAATCAGAGCGGCTAATATGCGCCAGGCAAACCATTCCCTGACGGCGCCTCCGGCCGTCATTGTTATCTTCGGTGCTGCGGGTGACCTGACCAAACGCAAGCTGATACCCGCACTCTTCAACCTGGCCTCGCAGGAGCTGCTGTCTTCACAGATCGCCATGGTTGGTATTGACCGTGTGGAGATGGACAGTGAGCGCTACCGGCAAACCCTGAACCAGGAAATCAGTTCCTTTGTCGGTAAAGGCTTTGACCAGGAATTATGGGATGCCAATATCGGCAAGGCCTACTACATGCCGGGCGATTTCCGTAATGCGGAAAGTTACAGTCAGCTTAAAAAGCTGCTGCTTGAGGTGGACAGGGAACAGGGTACACCGGGTAATTACCTTTTCTACCTGGCGACCCCTCCCAGTTTCTTTGCTGTGATCGCGACGGAACTGGGCAAGGCCGGGCTGACGGAAGAAAGCGGCAATCTTTGGCGACGCATCATTATTGAAAAACCCTTTGGCCGGAATCTGGAATCCGCCAGGGAGCTGAACATAACCCTGCACCGGAGTTTTGCAGAGCAGCAGATTTATCGCATCGACCACTACCTGGGCAAGGAGACGGTGCAGAACATCATGGCATACCGTTTCGGCAACGGCACGGTCGAGCCGATATGGAATCACCGTTACATCGATAACGTGCAGATTACCGTGGTCGAGTCTCTCGGTGTTGAAGACCGCGCCTCTTATTATGAAGAGGCGGGCGCACTGCGAGACATGATTGTCAATCATCTGTTGGCGGTGCTGTCGGTGGTTGGCATGGAACCACCCAACTCCTTCGATGCCGATGCCATTCGTGATGAACAGATCAAGGTGCTCAAGGCGATACAGCCCTTTGCTGCGGAGCAGGTGTTAAGCGATACGGTCCGTGGTCAGTACGGTGAGGGTGTACTGGCCAGCGGTGATCCTGCACGCGCCTACCGAAACGAACCGGGTATTGCCGACGATTCACCGACGGAAACCTTTGTTGCCATGAAGCTGATGATCGATTCCTGGCGTTGGGCCGGTGTACCTTTTTATCTGCGTACCGGCAAGCGAATGTCGGGACGTTATTCCGAAATCGTGATCCAGTACAGGCATGCACCCAACATGCTGTTCCGTGGTGCGCTGGAGCGGCGCAAGGATATCGGGCCCAACCAGCTGGTGCTGCGTATACAGCCCAACGAGGGCATCAGCATGGAATTCAATGCCAAGGTACCCGGCACTGTGTTCAATGTGTCCCGGGTGTGCATGGACTTTGACTACGAGGACTACTTCGACGAGTCCACCACGGCCAGTGGTTATGAAACGCTGATCTATGACTGCCTGTGTGGAGATGCGACCCTGTTCAAGCGTGCTGACTATATCGAGGTGTGCTGGGAACTGATACAGCCAATTCTCGACATCTGGCAGGCCCTGCCACCGCGCAGCTTTCCGAATTACCCGGCGGGCAGCTGGGGGCCGGAAGATGCCGATGAACTGTTGAACCGTGACGGTTACAAGTGGCGGGTGGCGCAGTGAGGGTACTGGCAGGAGACGTCGGCGGTACCAAGACATCTCTTGCCATCTTCGAGGTCGAGGGCAGCCAGCTGGAAGTACTGGTGCTGGAGAAATATCCCAGCCAGCAGTATGGCTCACTCGATGAGATTGTGCGCCAGTTTGTTGCGCAACAGGATCATGCCTGCGACTGGGCCAGTTTTGGTGTCGCCGGGCCCGTGCGCAACGGCAAGGCTGCAACCACCAATCTGCCCTGGCTGGTGGATGCACAACGACTGAGCGACGATGCTGGTTTTCGCAAGGTCTGGTTGATGAATGACCTGGAAGCCAACGCCTGGGGCATCAGTGCGCTGCAGGAAAAGGATTTCTGTGTACTCAACGCAGGTAACCCGGATCCGAACGGCAATGCATCGATCATCTCCGCCGGCACCGGTCTTGGCGAGGCTGGCCTCTTCTGGAACGGTGAACGCCACCGGCCCTTTGCCTCCGAAGGCGGGCACTGTGATTTTGCGCCCAGCTCCGATCTTGAAATCGACCTGTTGCGACACCTGAAACAGCGTTATTCACATGTTAGCTGGGAGCGTGTGCTCTCGGGTATGGGTCTGGTGAATATCTACGAGTTTTTACGCAACTACCGTGGCTCGGAAACACCCGCCTGGCTCGCCGAAGAAATGCAGACAGGCGATCAGGCGGCGGCAATTTCCAAAGCGGCACAGGCCAGCCGTTGCCCGGTGTGCTGCGAGGCCCTCGACCTGTTCGTGTACCTGTACGGCGTGGAAGCGGGCAATCATGCCCTGAAGATCATGGCCACCGCAGGTGTCTATATCGGCGGTGGCATAGCACCGAAGAATCTCGAGCGCTTCCGCGAAGCGGCCTTCCTGAGAGGATTCTGCTCAAAGGGACGTATGGAACAGCGGATGCGCGACATGCCGGTCAAGGTAATACTCAACGAGCGCACGGCACTGTACGGCCCTGCCGTGTTCGCAGCTGCCGAGATTGAATAGAGACTTCTGAGAGTCTATGACAGCAGCAACTCCCGAACACCAGCGCCTCGAAGAAGACCGCAACGGTAAAAAGACATGGAAGCAGTGGGGCCCGTATCTCAGCGAGCGCCAGTGGGGAACGGTGCGTGAGGATTACAGCCCCAACGGCGATGCCTGGAATGATTTCAGTCACGACATGGCACGTATGCGCGCCTATCGCTGGGGTGAAGACGGCATCGCCGGCATCAGTGACGATCAACAGCGACTGTGCCTGTCACTTGCCCTGTGGAATGGCCGGGATCCGTTTCTGAAAGAACGCCTGTTTGGTCTGACCAACGAACAGGGTAATCACGGCGAGGACGTCAAGGAGATTTATTACTACCTCGATGCCACACCCACACATTCCTACCTGAAGATGCTCTACAAGTATCCGCAGGCCGCATTTCCCTACCAGCGACTGGTAGCGGAGAACACCACGCGTGGCAAGCAGGACCGGGAGTTCGAACTCATCGATACCGGCATCTTTGACGAGGACCGTTATTTTGACGTGTTCGTCGAGTACGCCAGGCCAGCACCCGACGACATCCTGATGCGCATTAATGTGCATAATCGCGGGCCGAATATCGAGACCATCCACCTGCTGCCACTGTTGTGGTTTCGTAACACCTGGTCATGGGGCAGCACTGATGAGCGGCCGCTGCTGTATGCCGAGGGTGATAACAGAATTGTTGCCGAGCATCCCGACCTCGGACAATGGCAACTGTATGCCGAGGGCCAGCCGTCGCTGCTGTTTTGCGACAACGACACCAATCTTCGACGCCTTGGCAATAAGCCAAATGCGCCGGGCTACTTCAAGGATGCCTTCAACGACTACCTGGTGGAGGGTATCCATACAGCCGTCAACAGCACCCGCACCGGCACCCGTGCTGCCATTCATTATTCAATGGACATTCCACCCGGTGAGAACCGGCAGCTACGCCTGCGCCTGTGCAAGGGCACCCTGTCCGGTAAAGCGGTGCCATTCGCGCACTTCGATCAACAGTTCGAACAATGCCATGATGAGGCCGAGCTCTTCTACGGATATCTACAGCAGGATCTGCACGACGAAGATGCACGCAACGTACAGCGCCAGGCGCTGGCCGGCATGATCTGGAGCAAGCAGTATTATTATTTTGACATCACCCGGTGGCTGAACGGTGACCCGGGGCAACCCGCACCACCCCGGGAACGGTTAACAGGGCGCAACAGCGACTGGGAGCATCTTTACAACGCTGATATTCTCTCCATGCCCGATACCTGGGAGTATCCCTGGTATGCAGCCTGGGACCTGGCCTTTCACTGTATTCCTTTTGCCCTGGTCGATGCAGATTTTTCCAAGCGTCAGCTGGTCACGTTGACACGTGAATGGTATATGCATCCCAACGGGCAACTACCGGCCTACGAGTGGAACTTCGGTGATGTGAATCCACCGGTACACGCCTGGGCGACCCTGCGTGTCTTCCAGATCGACCGGAAGCAACGTGGTGACCAGGGCGATCTGGAGTTTCTGGAACGCGTCTTCCACAAGCTGCTGCTAAACTTTACCTGGTGGGTCAACCGCAAGGACGCCGAGGGCAACAACATCTTTCACGGCGGCTTTCTCGGTCTGGACAATATCGGTATATTCGATCGCAGCAAGCCGCTGCCCGATGGCGGCCATATCAACCAGGCAGACGGTACCGCCTGGATGGCAATGTATTGCCTGAATATGATGCACATCGCCCTGCAGCTGGCACTGTCACACAATCGCGTCTACGAGGATATTGCCACCAAGTTTTTCGAGCACTTTCTCTACGTGGCGCAGGCAATGGAAAAACGTGT
>JASJGW010000017.1:0-7420 GCA_033791305.1 Gammaproteobacteria bacterium
GGCTTGATGTCCGCGACCGGCTCAGAAACCGCCTCCACAGAAAGCTGGATCGTGCCAGTCTGAGATTTGCGAACGGGAACAGCGAAGCAGCTGCCTCAAAACTGGAGAAATTTATCGAGATTGTCGAAGCAAAGCGGGGCAGGCAAATCCAGAAAAAGGATGCCCGTTCCATGATCAAGCGTGCAGAGCAGATCATCGCGCTGCTGGATGATGAGCAATAGAGCGGACGGGGTGCGGCAGTACCCGGTTCTGTAACATAGATCCGGAGCACGGATCGTCAGCAAGGCGCTGCCCTTTGAGTGATACAGGCCGTTCACTCATCAGGGCAGCGCCTTTTTTCTGCCGGTATTCCCGGGGATATGCGGGCAGCGAAGAAGACTTCATCTGTTCGGGTATAACTGATGTATCAGCAGTTGCCTGACCGGCGGCGCCAGTACATCAGCTGAAACATAAGGTCTGTCTGGCTGCCTTCCAGAACTCCAGGCCAGGACGTTGACCCTCCGGTCGAAGTTACCCCATGCCCGCGATTTCTGGCATCATTCGGGCCCATGGCTGCCTTCATAACACCCCCCAAGGCCCTGGCGCGGCTGGTCGGTCGTGCGGTCGCAGATTTCAGTATGATTCGTGATGGCGATCGTATCCTGCTCGGTCTTTCCGGTGGTAAGGATTCTTTGTCACTGCTGCATTTTCTGCATTACCTGCAACAGCGCGCACCGGTTAAATTTGAACTGGCCGCGATGACGGTGGATCCGATGACGGGTGACATTGATCCATCGGTGCTGATTCCAAATCTGGATGAACTGGGTGTTGAGTATCACTATGTGCGCAAACCCATCATGGAACTGGCGCAGCAACACATGGGCAGAAAATCCTATTGCAGTTTCTGTTCGCGCCTGAAACGCGGTTTCATCTACCAGACGGCGCGCGAAAACGGTTTCAACGTGATCGCGCTGGCGCAGCATCTGGATGATTTGGCAGAAAGTTTCCTGATGTCGGCGTTTCACTGTGGCAGGCTCCAGACCATGAAGGCGCATTATGTAAACGATGCTGGCGATTTGCGCATCATCCGGCCGCTGGTTTATGTACGTGAGCGACAGACGCAGGACTTTGCACACGCTAACGGCCTGCCGGTGATTGCCGATTCCTGTCCAGCCTGTTTTTCCATGCCGACGCAGCGGCAGCACATGAAGACATTGCTGGCCACCGAGGAGGGGCAAAACAAGCTGCTATTCAAGTCGCTGCTGACCACGCTCAGGCCACTCATGAGCGAGGGCCTCCCGGATACCCGGGAAGGATGATAAATATTGTACGGGGGTGTGTGCGGCTAATTATATAACTATCAAGTAGATATAATGTTTCGCGCGCTTCGCAGGTGTTGCTGCGACCGGTGTGAAAAATGACTGAAGACTATTACAATAGCGCGAAATAATTTCAGTCATGCATACATGAAAATCCAAGTCAGCGAACTTATCGTTCGATACCTCGAGAAGCTGGGTATCGAATACATCTTTGGTATGCCGGGCGCCCATATTCTGCCGGTATACGACAGCCTGTATAACTCCGGTGTCAAGACGGTGCTTGCCAAGCATGAGCAGGGCGCGGCGTTTATGGCGTGCGGGTATGCGCGCGCATCGGGCGAAATATCGGCCTGCATCACCACCGCGGGTCCGGGTGCAACCAACCTGGTCACAGGGATTGCCAGTGCCAATGTGGACAAGCAGCCGATCCTTGTGATTACCGGTGACACCTCGACGCATATCTTTGGCAAGGGTGGCCTGCAGGAAAGTTCCGGCGAGGGCGGGAGCATCGATCAGGGTGTCTTGTTTCAGGGTATTACGCGTTATCATCGGGTGGTTGAGCGCACGGATTATCTGGCTAATGTACTGAACCAGGCGTCGAAGGTGCTGTTCTCGGATGTCCCGGGACCGGTGTTGCTCAGCTTCCCGTTCAACGTGCAAAAAGAACGGGTCGATGAAGATGTGCTTGATCAGGTGATGACGGAGAGGCCTGCACTTGCTGCGGATGGAAACATTGAGTCGATCAATGCCCTGACGAACCTGATCCTGGGTGCACGCAACCCGGTCATTGTCGCGGGCTATGGCTGTATCAAATCCGGTGCGCAGGCGCTGGTATCCGAGCTGAGTAATGCACTGAATATCCCGGTGACCAGTAGTATGAAAGGCAAGGGTGTGATTAGCGAACAATCCACGCTGTCACTCGGTAGCCTGGGGGTGACGTCGACCGGTTATGCCTACCGGTACATTGTCGATAATGCCGATGTCCTTATTTTTCTGGGCGCCGGCTTCAACGAGCGCACCAGTTACCTGTGGGATAGAAAACTTCTTGAAAACAAGAAGATTGCGCAGGTCGACAGTAATCCCGCGCAGATCGAGAAGGTATTCAGGGCCGATGTGGCGATCACCGCGGATATCAAGTCAGCACTGGGCGGGGTGCTCAAGACACTGGATACCCGGGGTATAGATCGCGCATCGGTACGTAAACAAATCGCGGCGAATGACCCGGTGGAAAAACGTGATGCCGGCAGCAGTGAGGTCTTCCAGTCCGGTTTTGCACTGGTGGAAAGATTTTTCAAACATCTTGAAAAGATGTTCGAGAAAGATCTTGTTCTGTTCGATGACAATATGATTTTTGCGCAGAACTTCTTTAATGTATCCGTGGATAACCGTTTCTATCCCAACTCCGGTATTTCTGCGCTGGGACATGCCATCCCCGCCGCGATTGGTGCACGCTTTGCAACGAACAAGCCGACCATCGCGATTATCGGTGATGGTGGCTTCCAGATGTGTTGCATGGAATTGATGACGGCCGTGAATTACGGGCTGCCGGTCACGGTGGTGATGTTTAACAATTCCACCATGGGGCTGATTCGAAAAAACCAATACCAGGGCTACGGGCAACGTTTTATCGATTGTGATTTCACCAATCCCGATTACGCCCTGCTGGCGAAGTCGTTTGGTATTGCGTTCCAGCATGTGGAAGCAGAGACCGATATCGACAGGGTATTTGCAGAGACGGACTTTGCAGACGGTATCAATCTGATAGAGATTATGCTGGATAAGGAACTCTTCCCGAATTACAGCTCGCGGCGTTCGTAGCTTCTGCCCCCTGTTATGCCCGCATTCTCCTCTCCGGCTCTCGCGCGCTGCCTGCAGTTGCACCTTGATGGGGATGAGGCCGCCGGCATAGGCGCACGCTTGCTGCAGATCAATGATGCTGCAAACTTGCTCTCCCTGTATGACCGCACCATCCCGTTGCTGGAAACCGCACTCTGGGAATCCTGCCTGGCTCCGGCACTGGTGGCCGATATACAGGCCCTGTTTGTCGAGATGGAAGGCCATGTTGCTGCTACCGGCAATGACCGGCGCCACCGTTTTGTTGTGATTATTCCGGTGGCGGACCGACCGCAGCAGCTGCGGACATGTTTGCTGAGTCTCGTGGGGATGGCGCAGGCATTTCGCTACGGCGCAGTCAGCGGTACGGGGGCGGGAAAGCTCACGGTCGTGATTGCAGATGACAGCTGTGCGCTTGAGCACATTGCAGAAAACCGGAAGATCGCTGCCGAGGTCGGGCAGCCGGGACTGACCACGGTGTATTTCGGGTTGCAGGAACAGCAGGCGGTCCTTGGAGAACTGTCTGCTGAAGACCGGCAGGCATTGCACCCTGTTATCGGCGATGCTGCGCACGATGCCGGTTGTCACAAGGGGGCCTCCATCATGCGTAACATCAGCTACCTGCTGTTGCACCGGCTGGTGCAGCAGGATGAGCGGGTACTGTTTTTGTTTGCGGACAGTGACCAGCAATTCCATGCCTGCACGGATGCCGACCGCGAGGTGTTCACTACCAATTATTTCTATCATATGGATCGCATCTTCAGCCAGGGAAAGGTGCAGGTGCTGACGGGCAAGGTAGTGGGGGACCCGCCGGTTTCACCCGCCGTGATGGCGAACACCTTGCTGGATGACGTGCTGGCCTTTCTCGGGGAGCTGGCCGGGCTTGATACCGCTGCGGCCTGTACATTTCATCGGGCCCGGACACACCATGAGGATGCGGCCTATCATGATATGGCGCAGCTGTTTGGCTTTGAGTCATCAGG
Source organism: Gammaproteobacteria bacterium (assembly GCA_033791305.1). Lineage (GTDB taxonomy): Bacteria > Pseudomonadota > Gammaproteobacteria > UBA9214 > UBA9214 > UBA9214. Next base: position 4,115 of record JASJGW010000017.1, read on the forward strand.
TGCGCCCTGTCGTTTTCAGTGTCCACTCTCCGGGGCGCATGATCATGCCGCTTGCCTGGCTGAATTTGCGCGCAGGCTTGATCATTTTTTTGATGGCGAGCACCCCACGCGGGTAACACCCTATCGACACACGGACGTACAGGCGAGCGTGACGCCGGCGCGTACCGTGTACACCGGCAACTATGTGCTGTCGCCCGCGGCCCTGAAGTACTTTATACCCTTTGCAGGGCTGGGACTGCGCATGGCAGGACCGGTACTGGGCCGTCTCATCCAGGCATGCAGCGGGGAGGCCTTCCTCTCGGCCAACCTGCCGATGCTGCACCGGCGGACCGTGCAGGAGACCGGTGCTGCAGAGTTCCGGCCGGGTGTGGATCGCAGTGCGCCAATGGTGGATTTGTCCGGTGAGTTCGAGCGCCAGTTCTTCGGTGACGTGATGCTGTTTACCGTGATTGAACTGGTAAAGCAGGGATACCCCGGGGTTGTGCCTGCAGCCGATGAGGTGCACAAATGCGTGCGCGTGACCGAGTTAAAATTGCGAGCAGAATACGCAGAAAACCAGACGCGCATGTTGAAGCGCCTGAGCGAATTCGAGGCATTTTTGCCTGTGCCTGGGCATTGGTGGAATAGCAGCAGACAATGTGAACAGGTGCGCGTCTTGCTCGATCAGTTTGCAGCGTCTCTGCGCGCCAATTTCATTGGAACTGCCCGGCCATACCAGCTGATTGATGATACAGCGAATCGCCGTGAACACCGGCAGGCTATTGCCGGGGCACTGCTGGCGTATAACAATGACCGGGAATGCTGGGAGCGGGTATTGTGTCTGTAAGTAGCATGCAGGCGTTCACGTACCACCGCTGATCAATCCTGCATACACTTGCTTTGTATCAGATGCCATTTCACCAACTGTGCAGACATGACCTCGGCGGCTGCGGTCTGTCCACTGTTGCGGAGCCATTCAATTGCCCAGCGATGTCCGAACATGCTGGCATTACTGCCACTCGGTGACTGTCCAATCTGGTGTGTCTGCGCAAGGAACAGGAACAGGGCGCGGGTAAGTGCGTGCACAGTGGCTGACAGGCGGTCCGGGTAAGTCCATTCACACAGGCCACGGGTAGTATAGCGTTCCTGCACGTTGCGTCGCCTGATGGGGCGTGCCGGAACACGTCCCCAGTTATGTTCCATGGCGGGGTAGTCTTTACCCTGCCATATATTTACCTTAATACGAAACTTGTGCCTGGCTTGTGGTATCTCGCAGTCCAGCCAGGTCTCTCTCGGCGGCCAGCAGGTGCTCAATGTGACAGGTGGACGTTCGCTGGATAGCCGGGGTTGATGCTGCTGGTCTGTCATGGGGTAGATGCGAATCCAGTCAAGCAGATGTGTGTCATATCCGGCAAGCTTGCCGCAAAGAAAATCAACGACAGCAGGTGCGTTGGTTCGGTCGTGAACAGGGACTTCCAGGCTGCTCATGTGCAGGTACCATAGCCTCCAGGTGAAGGACAACACTTTCAATAGTAGTCGTGGTTGTGCGATGTTTCAAACCGCAGGTCGTGAGTGCTGGCGGCGGGCGCCTGTGTCAGAAAATATTGATGGCAGGGAGTTTCCGGTTAACGATTATATCGCACTTCACTGTAGAATCAGCTGCCTGACTATGTGGAATACACCTTACGATGACTATCGCTATCGTTCTGGTCATGCTGTTACTGCTGGTCTTTGGCCCGCAGTGGTGGGCCACGTACACCTTTCGCCGTTATGCCGGGGAGCTGCCGCGTGTTCCCGGAACCGGCGGGGAACTTGCCCGTCACCTGCTGGACAGATTCGGGATGCCGGATGTCCCGGTAGAATTGGGCAAGAAAGGCGGTGATCACTATGATCCTGAACGTCGCGTGGTGTGCCTGGCTCCGGATAATTACAACCATAACTCGCTGACAGCGGTCGCGGTGGCAGCACATGAGGTAGGGCATGCCATGCAGCATCAGCACAATGAAAAGAAGCTTGCGTTGCGTACCCGGCTGGTGAAGCTTGCTACGACAACCCAGCAGCTGGGTGCCGGTGCCATGTTTCTGCTGCCGGTTGTGATGCTGGTTACCCGCGTACCGACTGCAGGCCTTGTCATGGCTGTCATCGGGCTGGTCAGTATGGGTGCCGCCACACTGGTCCATCTGGTGACGTTACCGGTAGAAATTGATGCAAGCTTCGGTAAGGCGCTGCCTGTTCTGACGCAGGGTCACTATGTAGACTCCGGCGATGAGCCTGCTGTGCGTCGTGTCCTGCGCGCGGCGGCATTTACCTATGTGGCTGGTTCCCTTGCCAGCTTGCTGAATCTTGCCCGCTGGTTTGCGTTTCTGCGCAGGGCATAACTGCTCTGTCGGGTACGCTGCGCTTTACCCACTCATTAAAAAGAATGTCTTCGTAGGATAGGTAAAGCGCAGCGTACCCGATATCTGCTGGAAAAGTGCTCCGGGATTATTCTATAGTGGGGAACAATTCCCGTGGCGGTGTCATTTTAGGAGTATGGATGTGATTACAAAACTGGCAATAATCGGCAAGAGCGCCTGGTACTGGCTGGCGCTTGTCCTGATCGGCCTGTCATTTGAAGGCGTTGCGCTTTTCTACCAGCATGTGCTTGATGAAATGCCCTGCGCGTTGTGTATTCATGTGCGTCTGCTGGTGTTGGCGGTGATACTTGTTGCGCTGGCAGCCCTGTTCCTGCGCCATTTCAAATGGCCAAATGTGCTGGCGCACCTGTTGACAGTGGTATTGGCTGCCGGCCTGCTGGAACGTGCTTACCAGCTACTGGGGACTGAGCGTGGTTTTACCTTTAGTGATTGCGGTCTTGATCTTGGCCTGCCCGACTGGCTGCCGCTCGAGACCTGGTTCCCGGCGGTATTCAAGGTGCAAACCTCCTGTGGTTACACGCCCGAGCTGTTGTTCGGTATCACCATGGCAGAAGCGCTGATCGTGATATCAGCCGTTTTCGTACTCATAAGCCTTGTCTTGACTCTTGCTGCAATCGTTGAAAATAACAATAATAACAACGTGATATAGAACAAACCTCGAAATAAAAAATGGGTCAAACGCAATCGCCGGGTGGTGTGATGTCACCAAATCACGGCGGCAGGGTGGCGTTAATGCGTATTCCACTATATAATAATATACTTTCGTATTAGGCAAGCCAAACGCACGCCTGCCTGTCATGTTGAAGGGCTGCCGGAATGGCAGTGACGCATGCAGGCCCATCACCCGACAGGGATTTCTGGAGATAGCCATGAAGCACAAATTCAAACGGTTGCTGTTACTCATCACGCT
>JASJGW010000018.1:0-2989 GCA_033791305.1 Gammaproteobacteria bacterium
GGACGAGCCGGTACCCGCCAAACTGGCATCCGATGCGCAGGCATTCTATAACCTGCTTATCAATCATCTCCCTGCGCAGGTTCCCATCCTGCTGGACAGGCTGCCGCCGCGCATGCGCAGTGAACTGGACGGCATCAATCCCGCGGCCCATGATTTTTCACGGTTACGGGCCGAGGTCATCCTGCTGCATGGGCGCAGTGACAATCTGATTCCCTATACCGAGAGCATCGCACTAGCGGATGCCCTGCCGGCGAATCAGGTGCAGCTGTATATCATCGACGGCCTCGCCCACGTGGATTTCAGGCCGAAGACGCATGATGTCCCGCAACTGCTCGGCGCCATGGAAGCACTGCTTGCAGAGCGTATGCCACTCTAAGAAAAAACCGAGGTGAATATTCGTGATGGGCTATAGTTAATAACAATGCACTCTGACACCCCTCCAGAAGCCAAGGCTGCCTATCGCGTCGTTGTGGAACCATGCAGGAAGCGGGTGCGGGTTGTCTATGCCGGCGAGATGATTGCGGACAGCACGGAGGCACTGGTGTTGCACGAAACCCGGCTGCCACCCGTGTACTATTTTCCGCGCGAGCATGTGCGCATGGACCTGTTACAACGCACTGAACATCGTACCCACTGCCCGTTCAAGGGCAACGCATCATACTGGAGCATAGCGACCGCTAATCAAATTGCGGAAAATGTAGTATGGAGTTATGAAAATCCACTGGAAGACGCACAACAGATCCGGGGTTATCTTGCCTTTAGCTGGGATGCCATGGAGGCCTGGCATGAGGATGATGTGCAGGTCCTGGAACAAACACAGGATTCGACCCCGTCCAACCTGAATATCTTTTCCCACTGGTTATTAAGTGATGCCTGGAATGCCGCGTCGGTTCGTGAACTGGTCGTCCAGTTGTCGCATCGTCTGTATTCGTCCGGCGTACCGGTTTTACGCCTGCAATTACTCATACGCACATTGCACCCGCAAGTGTTTGCGAACGGCTATACCTGGTGGCGCGATAGCGACGAGGTGGAAACCTTCAGTGCACCACACGATGTACTGGAAACACGGGAACACAAGGAAAGCCCGTACACACCGATCCTGAACGGTGCCGGTGGGGTACGGCGTTCCATGGAAGGGCCCGATCCGCAGTTTGACTTTCCCGTTCTAAGGGAACTGCATGCCCGGGGTGGCACCGATTATGTGGCCATGCCGCTGTTGTTCTCGGATGGTCAGATCAACATCATTACCCTGGTCTCGGATCGCTCGGGTGGCTTTACAACGGAAGAACTGGGCCAGTTCTATGAAATCCTGCCGGTGTTGAGTCGCCTGTTCGAGGTACATGCCCTGCGCCGTACGGCGATTACCTTACTCGACACCTACCTGGGTAAACATAGCGGACGACGGGTCCTGGAAGGTTCCATCAAGCGCGGTGATGCTGAAGACATCCATGCAGTCATCTGGTTTTGCGACTTGCGTGATTCCACAGCGCTCACGGAATCGCTGGCCCGTGAGGAATACCTGGCGATACTGAACCAGTTTTTTGATTGCATGGCAGGCGCGGTACTGGACCACGGTGGTGAGGTACTAAAATTTATTGGCGACGCAATACTGGCAATTTTCCCAATCGAAGATCCCGCCAGTCCAGAGGCAGCCGAGCGTGCCATCGATGCAGCACAGGATGCGCAGCGCGAAATCAGGTTGCATAATCAACAACTGGCTGAACGCGGTGCGCAAGCGATCGGCTTCGGGATAGGCATGCACATCGGCAACCTTATGTACGGAAATATCGGTACCCTGGGACGGCTTGATTTTACGGTCATCGGTTCGGCCGTAAATGAAGCCTCGCGCATTGAAGGCATGTGCAAGGCACTCGATCAAAATATTTTGTTATCAGCGGAGTTTGCCCGCCATTTCCCGACCAGGCTTGTTTCGCTGGGTCAGCACACGCTGCGTGGTGTCAGTACTCCGCAGGAACTCTTTACGCTGCCACCCGCCTCGCACACCGCTGATATCGGGGAATCACAATAAATATCTTTGGGGCAGTAGTGAGTCTGCCCCCCTGTTCCCAAACAACTGATACACTTGCCCTGCAGTCCATATTCGATTCTACAAAGGAGCAACACATGGGATTATTCGATTTTGTAAAAGATATCGGGGCCAAGCTATTTGCTGACGAGGAAGAACCCGCCACACAGGCCGAGAAGATAAAGAGCCATATTGAAACCGACAACCCGGGCGTTACGGATCTTGATGTCGCCGTTAACGAGGGGATCGTTTCACTGAGCGGCGAGGCAGCATCCAGTGAAGCACTGGAGAAAGCCGTCCTGCTTGCCGGGAACGTCAAGGGTGTGGAAAAGGTCATGGCTGTCACAGTCAAGGCAGCGGATGAACCCAAGGTTGAATACTACGAGATCGCGTCAGGTGATACCCTCTCGGCTATTGCCAAAAAATATTATGGCGATGCCATGCAGTATCCACGACTGTTCGAAGCAAACAGGGAAGTGATAAAGGACCCTGACAAGATTTATCCGGGTCAGAAGATTCGTATACCGCTGGACTGATCCGTGAACTAACCAAAACGGCTCGATCAAGGGAGCCGGGTACTTGAAATTTTATTCGGCTCCCTTGTAAACAAAAGACAGACCACGATTACCATGGGTTAATGTCAAAAAACGCAGTCTGCCTCCTGCCCCACACTCTGCCTCTGGCGCACGGCGTCAACTGGCGACAGTTTAACACTCTGTAATTCCTGCCTTTAGCCATAGATCTCATTTTCACGACGCTATTTGGCGACACAATCGTGTCGACGGATCCAGCAGCAAACCAGTTGGATCCGGCAGCTTGATTGATATTAGTGAAGATTACATCGATTGGTACGGTAATTGCCTTACGGTAATAGCTGTATATTTTTGGGATAATTTACCCATTTTTCATATTGCAATCTCATTGTGTCATTCGTTACGCGCGTTTGAGACGGTGAGACTCGGG
>JASJGW010000019.1:0-3369 GCA_033791305.1 Gammaproteobacteria bacterium
CCGTTGCTGGGCATCAATAACCGGGATCTGCGTTCCTTTAAGACGCGGCTGGATATCACGCTTGGATTTCTGGAGCAGATCCCTGATGATCGGCTGGTTGTGACCGAAAGTGGTATACACACAACCGATGATGTCGTGCTGATGCGTTCACATGGTGTGAACGCTTTTCTGGTGGGCGAAGCCTTTATGAAAGCACCTGAGCCGGGCGAGAAGCTGGCGGAACTGTTTGATTGATGCAATAAAATGCCCGGACAGCACCAGGCTGTTTCCGGGCAGTTGATTTCTATGATGGTGTCGGGTGTTAACGTGTGCCAAACACCACGATGGTTTTACCCTTGACCGATATATGCCCCTGCTCACCGAGTGCCTTGAGCACCCGGCCGGCCATTTCGCGGGAGCAACCTACAATACGCCCAAGTTCCTGACGGGTAATTTTTATCTGCATGCCATCCGGGTGTGTCATCGCATCCGGTTCCTTGCTCAACTCCAGCAGTGTATGTGCGATGCGTCCGGTTACATCAAGGAAGGCCAGGTTGCTGACCTTGCGGCTGGTCTTGCGCAGGCGCGTGGCCAGCTGTGCCGTCAGTTCCAGCAGGATGTCCGGGTCTTCCCGTGCCAGTGCGCGGAATCGTGAGTAACTGATTTCGGCCACTTCACACTCGCTGCGAGTACGTATCCAGGCGCTGCGATTGGGGTGTTCACCGAACAGACCCATTTCACCAAAGAACCCACCAGCATTGATATAGGCCAGTACAATTTCGTGGCCGTCATCTTCCTCAATCAGTACGCTGACTGAGCCCTTGATGATGTAGTACAGGACATCTGGTTGATCACCGGCGTAGATGATGACGCTCTTGTTCGGGTATTTACGACGGTGGCACTGCTGAAGGAATCGGTTAACGCACGGGTTTACCGCGCCGTTCGCCGGGCTGTTATCTGCTTCAAATGTCAACGGATGTGTTTGCATAGACTTGCTATCGGCCGGGTCGGGGTTGGCTTTAGATCACTTGGTGTGCCGCATGGCGCGGCGGTGAACTGTGGTAGGCTTCATGCTCTTTGGAAAGCAGGGAATATCATGAAAGCACGTGTTAAATGGGTTGAAGAGGCGACATTTTTGGGTGAGTCGGCCAGCGGTCATGCGGTGGTCATGGATGGTCCGCCGGAGAGTGGCGGGCGAGATCTCGGTATACGTCCAATGGAAATGGTATTACTGGGGATGGGGGGATGTACGGCGTTTGATGTGGTGATGATCCTGAAAAAGGCGCGTCAGCCGGTAACCGACTGCGTGGTTGAGATGGAGGCCGAACGGGCCACCTCGGAACCCAGGGTGTTTACCCGTATTCATGTGCATTTCGTTGTGACCGGCAGTGGGCTTTCTGACAAGCAGGTCGCACGGGCTGTGGAGCTGTCAGCCGAGAAATACTGTTCAGCATCGATCATGCTCGGCAAGGCTGTGGATATTACCCACGGCTATGAAATTGTGTCACTGCCAGGTGCAGGCGCCTGATGGTCAGGCCGGCTGCGACGCTGGGTATGCGCCATGTCGCCTTGAATGTCAGGGACCTTCAGGTTTGTGAGCATTTTTATGTCGATCTGCTCGGGATGACCGTTGAGTGGCGACCGGATGCAGATAATGTTTACCTGACTTCAGGCAACGATAACCTGGCCCTGCACCGGGTAGTTGCAGACGGTCCTGCAGCAACAGGTCAACGACTGGATCATATTGGTTTTTTTATTGCCAGCCCGGAACAGGTGGATGACTGGCATGCATTTCTCAAGGAAAATGCTGTTGAAATAAAGGCGTCACCCCGGACGCATAGAGATGGCGCACGCAGTTTTTATTGCGCTGACCCGGAAGGCACGGTCATTCAGATTATTTTTCATCCCCCGATTGTTGCCTGATCATGCCGGGTATCAGGTAATGCTGTATATATCACAGTGTGCAGGGGGCAGGCGATTATATCCGGTATGTCGCTGTCGTCATTATTTTTGACATCAGGGTCATCATCTTTTTGACAGGTAGCGGCAGCTCGACACCGCCGGCCTTGACTGCGGTCACCTGATGTTTGGTTTCATCCGTCTGCATTTGTTCCAGAATTGCGTGGGATTTGTTGTCACCTGCAGGCAGGCGTTGCAGATGTCCCTCAAGATGTTTCACAACCTGTGTTTCAGTTTCCGCCAGGAAGCCGAGGCTCCACTTGTCGCCCAGCAATCCCGAGGCTGCGCCCATTGCCAGCGAACCAGCGTACCAGGCGGGGTTCAGCAGGCTGGTATGCCCCCCCAGTTGATGGATGCGTTGTCGGCACCAGGTGAGGTGGTCGTTTTCCTCTACTGCGGCCTGTGTCATTTTTGTCCTGGTTTCATGGCTGCGTGCAGTCAGTGCCTGTCCCTGGTACAGGGCCTGCGCGCAGACTTCACCGGCATGATTAACACGCATCAGGCAGATGCTTTCTGCCTTCTCGGTGGCAGATAGCTCGTTGTCACTGGCGGGCAGCGCCGGATTTTCCCGTCCGGAACCGATCGGTTCTCCGAATACAGTGCGCAAGGCCTGGTCTGTATGTGCAATACACCGGTCGATAAATGTCTGTCTGCGTCCCGTCATATGTTTAAGATAGCATGATCCAGCAGGAGCGTCCTGCAGGGCGTGTTTTTCCCTGAGTCTGAACCAAAGGTAGCGTAATCAAATATGTCCTATTACCAATACCATGTCTTTTTTTGTACAAATTTGCGGGCGGATGGCAGTAATTGCTGCCAACGCTTTGGCGCCCAGGGGCTGCGGGATTATGCCAAGCAGCGCTGCAAGGAGCTGGGACTTACCGGCAAGGGCAGGGTGCGGATTAATACCGCCGGGTGCCTGGATCGTTGTGCAGAGGGTCCGGTGATCGCTGTTTACCCGGAAGCGGTCTGGTATACCTATGTAGATCGGGAGGATATTGATGAGATCATTGAAGAACATCTGCAAAACGGACGTGTTGTGGAGCGTCTGAAGCTATAGCTGGACTCTTTGGCGTGTATTTAAGATGTAGTATGTTTACGGTATCGCCTTTATTTCCTGTCAGATTGTCAGGTTTCGCTTATTTAAGGCTTGACAAGTAGAGTAGAATATTAGAAGATACTTACACGCTGATTGGCCTGCCCCCCTATTTGGCCGGTCAGCGCTCCTCCACCTCCTTTGATGGAGGTTTTATAAGCGCGGTTTTTTAACCGCGCTTTTTTTTGCCCACAGGAATGTGGGTAGGGTCGCTCTCGCACATCCGTGTGCTTCGCGACACTTGGACATCCTGTCTATCGTCGCGGGAGGCAGGAGAAGGTGAGACCGGGATGGGCGAGAGGCTCGCCTGGGTCAAGCCGGGAGCGATCTCTTCAAGG
>JASJGW010000020.1:0-4598 GCA_033791305.1 Gammaproteobacteria bacterium
ATCGACTTGCGCAGGCCAAGCCGTGACAAGGCATTGCGAACAGTTATGGGATAATCATAGAACTTACCGTCAAGCAGGATCTTGCTCGAACGATCGACCACCAGCAACTCACCACCGAGAATCTCCCTGACCAGGTTCTCTAGCTGCTTGTTGCCGGTGATGAAGCGATGACCGCCCAGGTCGAATCTGAATCCATGGTGTTCGATGGTCCTGGCGAGACCGCCGACGCGCGCCTGGCGCTCGATGACGAGCACATTGCTCCCGGATTCAGACAGTATATGACCTGCCGCCAGGCCCGAGGGCCCGCCCCCGAGGATCACGGCGTAATTAAACTGTGTATTCAGGACGTCCACAGCGGTTTGCCTGGTGTGCTACGTCTCGGCCTCCTCATGACCGGCGCAACGGGATTTCCTGAAGCGCCACTATGCTGGATGACTGACATGGTGTCGGCCGGTTCAGCCCCACCGATCCGTACGGCGCGGCTTGCTCGTTGAGATCGTCCGACGGCAAATCAAGCATTTCATTTCGGGCTATTCCTCGGTCAGGGACTTGTAGTAGTACGCGTCCTCAACGGACAGGCCTTCGACCTTGTCGGTCGCCTCCAAGGTGCCGTAGGCGCCGGTTTCCACGGCACCGAAATACCCGGGTTCGATTCCCGTGCGCTCCGACATGCTGTAACCCAGCAGAAAGGCCACGATAAACGCACCGGCTGTTATTGCTGTTCGCAGATATGTATTCGACAATTTCCTGGTCTCCCTTCTCGTTACATCGTTAGACTCGCTGCGGGTCAGCCGCAGTGTTCATTCCATGAGTTTTTCCAGTTCCTTGTACTGGTCCAGCTCTTCATCGGTCTCGGCGGTTTCCTCGACCGCGACACCGCCGTGTCCCATGGCGTAGAGACCGACCTCTTGCACCGGCGGCACGCTGTAGCCCATGATGAATCCCAGAAACCCGGCGGTCACAGCAAATACTACCCACAGATCACTTTTCATAACGCCCCCTTTCCCGTCAGCCCGTTAGCCGGACGACCTTTATCCCACGAATCGCATGGCCTGGAACAGACAGACAGGACTATGCCTTCTGAATGTGCCATTCGAACTGGCCGGCCTCCACCGTCTTTTCCACCAGCTCGTTGCCGTCATTCTCTATCATTGCCTCAATGGATTCGCCGGATGACGGATTGTCGAAAATCAGCTCGAGGATATCGCCCGAGCCCAGCTTCTCCAGCGCCTTCTTGGTGTAGATCTGCGGATGCGGACATACATAGCCATTGACGTTGAGGCGATAGCGCCCCTCACCGGTCTTATCAAATTTCATACCCATTTTGATACCTCTTTATAGTTAGTTCAGACAAGGCTACAAACCGCACGACTCCATTTCCTTGGCAAGCTTTTTCTCTGTCCACCAGTTGAAGAACTTGACGCCCAGATAGGCCCCACCCGCCATTCCCAGGCCGAACAACCATCCCGAACAGTCACCGTTGGCGACCCGCACGAAGAAGGCGCCCACGTTGCAGCCGAGTCCGAGCCTGGCACCGATACCCATGAAAAACCCGCCGATGACGGACCACATGGCAGTCTCCCAGGTCGGCTTCTTGAACTTGAACTCGTTATGGTAAAGCGCGATGATTGCCGCGCCACCGATCAACGCAAAAGACATCCAGTCGGCCGGATTGATCGCCGGGTTCGGGATGCCATTGACGAATCCAAAATAGATGTTGTCCATGTTCTCGATACCCATCTTCTGCAGCGTCCAGCCGACCCATTGCGCCTCCTGGGTGGTTACGTACCAGTAGCCCGGGTCGAAGACCGTGCCTTGAACAGACAAGCCGAAGTCCCAGCCGATACGATCGAGCAACACCCCGGCATTCTTGAAACCGAACTTGACACGCAGCCCCTGGATCACCAGCATTTGCAGTGCACAGGCGATGCCCAGGATCAGCCCCGCAATGGCGGTGCGCTTGTTCGCGATAATCATTGACCAGTAGCCGGCCAGCTCACCCTTGAAGCCCGAGACGTCCTTGCCCGCTTTCTGCTGCTTGTTGCGGTATCCCTTGCGCCAGTAAAGGACGTAGACCAAGGCGAGCAGCAGCGCCGCCGGAATCAGGATGCCCACCACCAGGTTCCCCAGAAAGGCGCCCGAAACCGATGCGTTCGACATGCCCAGCACCTCCGCATAGGTCACTGCCGGCTGGTTCCAGACGTAACCGGCGAGATACTGGTCCACCCAGCCGTCAGACACGTTGATCGATGCAGGCAGACCCTTCTCCAGCGCTGATTGCGCCCAGGCATCCGGCACGAGATTATTAGCCCATCCGCCGACGTCGGCAAACAGTGCCTGCGTGAGGCTGAGTGACAGGATCACGAGGAGCGCGTTCATGTTGCCCTCGCCGGTCTTGTACAGAGAGCTCGAGGCGCAGCCGCCGGCGATGACCATGCCGACACCGAAAAATATGCCGGCGATGATGGCATGGCTGCTGACCGGTGCTGCATGGAAGGTGCTCATCCCGATCGCCGTAATCGGTGCAGAGACTATCCCGAACAGCAAGGTTGCGATCACGATCCCGACGAGCATCCTCGGGACCTTGATGGCAAACAGATCCCTGAATGCCGACGAGAAGCAGAATCTCCCGTACTGCAGACACATCCCGTAGATCAGTCCGAACCACAGGTACACCGAGAGGTAGATGTAGTACTCGTTGTAAACATAGGTCCCGACGCTGATGAATCCGAAAAACCCCAGCAGCCCCAGGGCCCAGAGCCGTTTTTTTCTTTTACCTTCCTCTTCCAGTGTCATCTTTGCCAATGCTGCATCGGCAGTTGCTGCACTTGCGACTTGTTGTTGCATCAACTTCTCCTCCTTACGCTGTTTTGCTGTGCACGGCGAAATCCGGGGCTATGCCCGCTGATAAATTCTGACGATTGTTCTGAACCTGAATACCTGACTCGTCTCAGCAAATTCCTTTTGCAGGCGATAGCCGTCAATACGCTTCACCAGATAATCCGGAACCGGCTGCTCCGCCTCGCTCTGGATCACCACGACGGTTGACGCCGCGCCGGCGCTGCTGGCCGGTGGCAGATACTCTGGATTGCCCACCTCCCAGGTCCATCGCCAGGGCAGTTCGGCAATCGCCCGTGCGGCATGTGCACTACCCGCATCCGCGTGGTAGACGAGTTGCTGGTCAGTGAATAAATCCAGTATGGGCACTGCCACTGCAGGGTTCACCGAAGATGTTGTCTGCTGAAGCACATGGACTTCAGCAGTGCCCGCGTGGATCGAATCGAGGTATTCGCCGGCCTGCTTGATGTTGTTTGCGCTCATGCTCTGGAAGAACGGGAGATAGCCGACGACGACAATCAAGGCAGCAGTGACCGCCGCATTGGCTGCAATAAATTTCCTGTACTCGACACGCCTTATTATTTCCAGTCCATAGGCGGCCATCAGTGCCAGCATCGGCAACACCACCAGCAGGTAGCGGATCCGCTGCAGATCCAGAACTATCACGACGAGCAACATCCAGCCGATGATCGTATATTTGACGTCTTTCTTCTTTATGGCGAGGTATACGGAGAGTACGGCCGCGATGGTTACAAACGGGTGGATCTGGAAAAAGAACGTTGACAACAGGGATTCCCCCCAGCGACCGAGAGCGGGCACCTGAAAGCTGTACAGCAGGCTGATCTGCCCGGCAACGACGTCGAACTTCGCAAACAGGAACACGCCCATAAGCACCAGCACACCCGCCGCCACTGCCGCCGCTCGCAGGAAAACGACCTGCCAGCCGAGTCGCACATGGGCCAGCACGATAACGGGTACCACGCTGAGCATCAGCCAGTTCGAGTACTTTGCCAACAGTGCCAGGGTTATCGCAACAGCTGCCAGCAGGCAGAGCAACGGGCCACCGCGGGCGACGGCTGCGATGGTCGCGAACACGGCCAGCGTCAGGAAGAACATTGCCGCCACATCGACCATCATCAACGGCACCTGTACCAGCAGATAGGGCATGGCGAGCAATAGTATGCCGGCATACAGGCCCAGGTCTCTGGACCATAATGCCTTGCCTATGAGGCAGGTCAGTACCACCGTGCCCGAGAACAGCAGGCTCGTGAAGGCCTGCACGCCGAGCCGGCTTTCGCCGAAGACCTGGAAGATAATTCCGTAGATCAGGGGGGGCAGTGGCAAGTCTGTCCATGCCGGGATGTCGTTGCCCCACGCCATGAGGAAATTGCCAGCCCCGTGAAGTTCGAGGTACTTGGCCTGCATAAAGTGTCTTGCAGCGTCAACGATAACCTCCGGTTCCTGCCACAGACCCGCCGTGACGAGGAATGCTGCCAAGAACAGCAACGGCACCGACCACTGGCCATGCCAGGACAGCCGCGAAATTCCGTAGGCCAGCGCAATACCTGCCACGAGCATCAGGATAAATGCGAATGGTGCTACACCATCAAAGACCCACCACCAGCTGCTAAGGCGATTGTCATCCAGGGTGCGCAGGTTGTACAGGCCGAGCCACGTCGCCAGCGTGCACAACGAAATAAACACCACCCAGAGGGGATCTTCCCTGTGATGTAATCCAGACCACCCGCCGCGTGTTCCCG
>JASJGW010000021.1:0-4286 GCA_033791305.1 Gammaproteobacteria bacterium
GGTAAAGGGATGATGCAGCGCCATCCAGCGACCGCTCTTGTCATCATGCTCGAACATGGGGAAATCCACTACCCACACAGGGTTCCAGTCACCCTCGACCATGCCCAGATCCAGCCCCAGTTTCACACGCAGCGCACCCAGTGATTCATTCACCACCCGGGTCTTGTCTGCGCCAAAGAAAATCAGATCGCCGTCCGCCACGGCGGTGCGCTCAACGATGGCAGTAACCACATCATCCGGCAGAAATTTCAGAATCGGCGATTGCAGTCCCTCACGCCCGGCGGCAAGCTCATTGACCTTGATGTAGGCCAGCCCCCTGGCGCCAAACTTGCCGACGTATTTCGTGTAATCATCGATCACCTTGCGGCTGATAGTGCCACCACCCGGGACCCGCAAGGCAGCGACACGGCCGTCCGGGTCATTGGCAGGACCGGAAAATACCTTGAATTCCACGGCCTTCATGACATCACCCAGATCAACCAGCTGTAGCGGGATGCGCAGATCGGGCCGGTCCGTGCCATAGCGGAGCATGGACTCGGCATAGCTCATGCGTAAAAAGGGATCCGGCAGTGAAACATCGAGGACGTCCCTGAACAGCTTTCGCACCATGGCCTCGGTCAGTGACATGATGTCATCTTCAGTGACAAAGGCCGCCTCGATATCGAGCTGGGTAAATTCAGGCTGCCGATCCGCACGCAGGTCCTCGTCACGAAAACAACGAGCGATCTGGTAATAGCGGTCCACGCCACCCATCATCAGCAACTGCTTGAAAAGCTGCGGTGACTGCGGCATGGCAAAGAATTCACCCGGATAGGTACGGCTGGGAATCAGGTAGTCACGCGCACCTTCCGGGGTGGAACGCGTCATGATTGGCGTTTCCACATCAATAAAACCGTTCGCATCCAGGAACGAACGCATCGCATGGGTAACGCGTGCACGCAGCCGGAGCTTCTCCTGCATCTCGGGCCGGCGCAGGTCTATATAGCGGTAGCGCAGACGAATTTCCTCGTTGACATCCTGGTCATCCAGCTGAAACGGCGGAGTCTCGGCGGCATTGAGCACATTGAGTTCCAGTCCCAGTACTTCTACCCGGCCAGTTGGCATATCCGGATTAACCGTGCCTTCCGGGCGACTCCTGACGCGTCCTGTTACCTGCAGGACATATTCATTTCGCACCCGTTCAGCGGTCGCAAAGATTATTTCCCGGTCCGGGTCGAATACCACCTGCACCAGTCCCTTGTGGTCTCGGAGATCAATAAAAATAACACCGCCGTGATCACGACGACGATGCACCCAGCCATAGAGTGTTACTTCCTGATCAAGATGGGTTTCGTTTAGTTCACCACAATAGAGACTGCGCATAGTCGAGGTTCCGATTTCAGTAATGCAAAGATATGAAACAATCCAGGGCCGGCATCGACATCAGCCGGCATCGCCGGATTTCTTTTTGGTTGATGTCTTGGTCGGTTTACCACCGCCTTCTGGCTTGGTAGCGGTTTTCTCTTGCTTCCCTGTCTTGCCTGACTTGTCCAGATTTTTCTTGTCGCCGGTCTTGAAATCCGTCTCGTACCAGCCACTCCCCTTGAGACGAAATGCCGGTGCGGACAGCAGTTTTTTCAGTGCTTCAGCCCCGCAGTTCGGGCATTCAGTCAAAGGGGTTTCACTGATTTTCTGCAACCGCTCGAAGACGTGTCCACACGCATCACACTGGTATTCATATATTGGCATAGCAAGAACCTGAATTAGTAACATTCAAACGGAGAGGCCGCATTATACAGACCCTTGGTGACAAGATAATAGCGGCTAAGAGCCTGAAAACAGGGGCTTGGGAGAATATTTTACCGGTTTCTCACCACCGTCGATTCTGTGACAATAGGCCACCATACCATCACCCTGCACCGGACGACATGCGTACACACCACACCACCCTGCCCGGTACCGCCGGCAATGACCTGAAGACCCTGCGCGCACTGGCCCCGTTTTTGTGGACCTACCGGGGGCGGGTACTACTGGCGCTGGGATTTCTGGTACTGGCCAAGGTTGCCAATGTCGGTGTCCCACTGGTGCTCAAGGACATTGTGGACGCCCTGGATGTCAACGAGCACAACGAACTGCTGTTACCGCTCTCCTTGCTGCTGGTGTATGGCCTGTTGCGACTGGTCAGTTCCCTGTTCAACGAACTGCGTGACGCGGTCTTTGCGCGTGTCCGCCATGGTGCCCTGCGCAGCGTTTCAGTAAGAGTCCTTGAGCATCTGCACAGACTCTCACTGCGGTTCCACCTGGAAAGAAAGACCGGCGGACTGTCCCGTGACATCGACCGTGGCACCCGCAGCGTCAGCTCGTTGATGAACTACATGGTCTTCAGCATTCTGCCAACGCTGGTTGAAATTACCCTGATTGCCGTCATCCTGCTGTCACGCTATGACATCTGGTTTGCCGTCGTGACCTTCATGGCCGTCACTACCTATATTGTATTCACCATGACCATCACTGAATGGCGCATGAAATACCGAATTTCCATGAACAAGTTCGATTCGACGGCCAATACCCAGGCCGTAGACAGCCTGCTGAATTACGAAACCGTTAAATACTTTGGCAATGAGAGCCATGAACTGCATCGCTATGCTGAAAGCCTTAAAAGCTGGGAGAATTCAGCGGTCAAGAGTCAAACATCCCTGTCAGCACTGAATTTCGGCCAGGCAGCCATCATTGCAACGGGGGTTACAATGATCATGATCATGGCCGCACAGGGTGTCGTTGACGGCAGTATGACGCTGGGTGACCTGGTGCTGGTCAACGCCTTTCTGCTACAGCTGTTCATTCCGCTTAATTTCCTGGGCATTGTCTACAGCCAGCTAAAACATGCGCTGGCCGACATGCACCTGATGTTCGATGTACTCAACCGGGAACCCGAGATCATCGACCAGCCGGATGCCGGACCGCTGGATCCTGGCGAGGGAGAGGTCCGCTTTGATCATGTTTCCTTTGCATACGATCAGGACCGCCCGATCCTGCATGATGTCAGCTTTACCATAGCATCCGGACAGAAGGTAGCGATCGTCGGACCCAGTGGCGCGGGAAAATCCACACTGGCCCGGCTGCTGTTTCGTTTCTATGAAACCGGGGCGGGACGCATCCTCATTAACAACCAGGACATCAGCCAGGTCACCCAGGACAGCCTGCACCGGAGCATCGGCATTGTGCCGCAGGACACCATCCTGTTTAACGAATCCCTGCTGTACAACATTGCCTATGCAAGGCCGTCAGCCACGCGTGAAGAAATTGAACATGCAGCCAGGGTAGCGAATATCCATACCTTCATCGAGGGACTGCCGCAGGGGTACGACACCATCGTGGGTGAACGAGGACTGAAGCTTTCGGGCGGTGAGAAGCAACGAGTGGCCATTGCACGTACCGTGCTGAAGAATCCACGCATCCTGATCTTTGATGAGGCCACGTCCAGCCTGGATTCACACTCGGAACAGACCATCCTAACCGCCCTGCGCAAAGCCGCTGCGCATCATACCAGCCTGGTAATTGCGCACCGGTTGTCAACCATTGTCGATGCCGATCACATCCTGGTCATGGTGGCCGGTCGCATTATCGAGTCAGGCGCACACCAGGGACTGCTAGCAAAAGATGGCGCCTATGCGCGGCTGTGGGCACTGCAGCAGGAAGAATCACGGCAGGAGCAACTGCAGGAAATCTGACAGGAGCAACCGGACGGGTGCCGGTGCACCACTACCAGCATGGCACGAACCAGCCGCCAGACCGGTTCCCGGCCTCATCTTCTCCATGCCTCATGCGACGATGGACAGGATATCCAAGTGTCGCGAAGCACAGGATGCGGGAGAGCGACCTTACCTGCGTCCTGTAGACAAAAACCCGCCAGCAAGCGGGTTCCGAAAATCAGGCAAATTAACGCTGATCACATATCAAGGCGTATCCCCAACATCAGGTCAGTAGCACTGTCATCACTGAAGTGCGTGCCCTTGACCCGCAGTGAAAACTTCTTGTGGAAATTGTAAACCAGCCCCAGACCAAAACCGGTATCCGAATCGGAACTGACATCGCGGTAAGTCACATGTGGGGTCATTTCCAGCTTCTTCAGCGCCCGGATGCGTGCCGAAAAGGTGGCCTCATAACCTTCTTCCTTTTCATTCGCCCTGGTCTTGAATGAAGTACCTTTAACCCTGGCTTTACCGGTAATCTGCTCGTCGACGTAGACGGCATCCAGCACCAGATCCACTCTGTCCAGGATGGGATAGTGCCCGCCAAAACCGATC
>JASJGW010000022.1:0-9454 GCA_033791305.1 Gammaproteobacteria bacterium
CCCTGCACGGAATAGAAAATCGCCTTTTTTGTTCACCCGACCGCTCCAGGATTCAGGTGGTTGTCAAACACCCAGGGCTGCCTGTGGCCCGGTTGCTGGCAACCCCGTTCAAGCGTAGTGGTAAATTCTTTTCGCGGGATAGGCGCTGCCCCCAGGCTTGCAAGGTGGTCTGTGTATACCTGACAGTCAATCAGGGTGAATCCCCAGCATTCCAGTTGACGGACCAGGGCGATGAATGCTGTCTTGGAGGCATCGGCAACCTCTGTAAACATTGATTCCCCAAAGAAAATATTCCCGATCGCAATACCGTAAAGCCCACCGGCGAGCACACCGTCACACCAGGATTCAACTGAATGGGCATAGCCTGCATGGTGCAAATCGACATAGGCCGACTGCATTTCGGGGGTAATCCAGGTCCCTGCTTGTGACGGACGTGGTTTGGCACATGCTGCGATGACATCAGTAAAGGCCGTATCAAGGGTGACCGTGAACGTCTCCCTTTTGATGACCTTGGCCAGGCTGTGTGAAATGTGAAGATTTTCCGGAAATAGCACCAGACGCGGGTCAGGTGCCCACCACAGGATAGGCTGGTCTTGCCCATACCAGGGAAAGATCCCCCGTTGATAGGCATGTAACAGCCACTCGGTGGAAAGTTTGCCGCCAACAGCCAGTAGTCCATCAGGTTCCTGCAGGGCAAGTTCGACATCCGGAAAGACGATTTCCAGCGCTTCCGGGTCAAGCCAGCAAGGTGTGGGCGTTCTGCTCTGCGTCATAACGTGTAAACCAGCTATACCTGCTCTGCCTTCCTGAATGGTGAGGTTTTCATCAGATTATCGTGATAATCGACCATCATCTCGTGTTCCTGCCGCAGATAGCGCTGAATTGCCTCCCCGAATTGCTCATTGACAAGTTGGTGCGCAGACCAGGTATAGCTTGGCAGAAAACCTCGACTGATTTTATGCTCACCCTGTGCACCGGGTTCGAACAACGCTAGGCTGTTTTCTATGCAGTACTCGATACCCTGATAATAACAGGCTTCAAAGTGCAGGCTGTTGAATTCTTCCAGACAGCCCCAGTGCCTCCCGTAAAGGGCATCGTCACCACGCAACATGATGGCTCCTGCGACAGGCCGGTGTTCATGGCTGGCTAAGACCAGCACAATCTGTTCACCCATGGTACGGCTGATCTCCTCGAAGAATGCCAGTGTTAGCGTCGGCATACCTGACTTCTTCAGAAAAGTTGACCGGTAGAAAAAATGCATAGCCTGCCATTGTTCACTGCTTGCTTCACTGCCAAGCACAATTTTCATCCGTACCCCGGCCTCTGCAACGTGCCGTCGCTCCCGGCGGATCTTCTTGCGCTTGCGAGAACTCAGGCGGAACAGGAAATCATCGAATGAGGCATAATCGTCGTTGTGCCAGTGAAAGTGACAACCGGTGCGTCGCATAAAACCCTGATCGACCAGTATCGCGGTATCGGCTTCACTGGTGAATAGCCAGTGGAGGGAAGATGCATGTGTTTCCTGCATCAACAGTAGAGCCCTGTCAATTAACGCACAGCAGACGGCAGCGCGATCACGTGCAGGGTGTACCAGTAAACGAGCGCCGGTTACCGGGGTGTAGGGAATTGATGCAACAAGTTTCGGGTAGTAGGAGATTCCTGCGCGGTGATAGGCATCTGCCCAGGCCCAATCGAAGACAAACTCACCATAGGAATTGTCTTTCAGGTAAAGCGGGGCGATGCCCACCAGTTCCCCGTCATCAAAGGCAACGATATGTTGCGGTACCCAGCCCTGGATCTGACCTACACAACCGTGCGTTTCCAGCGCAGCCAGGAACTCATAACGCAGGAACGGGTGGCCGGTTCCAGTGACCCGGTTCCAGTCACAGGCCTTGATATCCTGCATGCTGTTGACGACCGAGGTATACAAGGGAGCACAGGTTCTCTTTCTAACAGAAAATGACGGATGCTGAATCAAATCTAGCTGAGTGCCAGCTGTTTAATTTAATAGCCACGGACTCCACAGAAGAACACAGACGTATAAAAGCCTTAATAACAGTTTTTCTGTGGCTTTCTGAGGATTCTGTGGCCAAAATTATCCCGCTTTTTCAGGGTGAATCTATACCCGGAGTCAATCCTTTGCGGCCAGATTGTCCAGATATGATTCTGCATCCAGGGCGGCCATACAGCCCGTCCCTGCAGAGGTGACAGCCTGGCGATAGACGTGGTCGCAGACATCACCTGCTGCAAACACACCTGCCACACTGGTTGCGGTCGCATTACCCTCGATGCCGCTATTTATCTTGATATAGCCATTGTGCATTTCGATCTGACCTTCGAAGATCCCGGTGTTCGGCTTGTGTCCGATCGCAATGAATACGCCCATTACATCGATATCCCGGGTACTGTTGTCCTTGACATTCTTGATGCGTACGCCGGTTACGCCGCTGTCATCGCCCAGCACTTCATCCAGTACACTGTCCCAGGCGATGGTTACGGCACCTTCCTGTTCCTTCTTGAACAGACGGTCCTGCAGGATTTTTTCAGCGCGCAGTTCATCGCGACGGTGCACCAGAGTCACATGAGAGGTAATGTTTGCAAGATACAGGGCCTCCTCGACCGCCGTATTGCCACCACCAATGACGGCCACCGGCTGTTGTTTATAAAAGAAACCGTCACAGGTTGCACAGGCGGACACACCTTTTCCCTTGAACGCCTCTTCAGAAGGCATTCCCAGGTACATGGCAGAAGCGCCGGTGGCGATAACCAGTGCATCACAGGTATAGACACCGGCATCTCCTTCGAGTCGGTACGGCTTGTTGCTGAAATCGACCGTATGAATGTGATCAAAGATGATTTCGGTATTAAAGCGTTCGGCATGTTCACGCATATTTTCCATCAACGGCGGTCCCTGAAGACCCTTTTCACCACCAGGCCAGTTCTCGACTTCGGTGGTCGTCATCAACTGGCCACCCTGTTCCAGTCCTGTCACCAGGACAGGATTCAGATTGGCCCGGGCCGCATAGACTGCAGCGGTGTATCCGGCCGGGCCGGAGCCCAGGATAAGAAGGCGGCAGTGCTTGATATCGCTCATGTATAATGACTCCGTTTAACAGGACAGCTCGAATAACAGGGCCTGAATGTTACGGAACTTGTGGAGTAGGGTAAAGCAACCATGCAGATAGGGATTCCTCGTGAGATCAAGCCGCTGGAAGGCCGTGTGGCGCTTAATCCGGAGGCGTGTGGTGACCTGGTTCAGGCAGGCCACGGCGTTTACGTGGAACATAATGCCGGAAAACTTTCAGGGTATTCAGACGGACTTTATGCCTCTGCAGGCGTGACCATTACCCGGGATGCCGCAGAAACCTATAGCCGTGCGCAACTGATTGTCAAGGTCAAGGAACCGGTAGCCGGGGATCTTGCCCACTTGCAAAAAGACCACCTGTTGTTCTGTTACCTGCACCTTGCAGCCAATCCGGAACTTGCCAGCCACCTGCAGGCCATCGGGCTGACTGCCGTGGGTTTTGAAACCGTCGAGGCGGATAACAGGGCGTTACCCTTGCTGGCACCCATGAGTGACATTGCCGGGCGGCTCGCTACACAGATAGGCAGTAACCTGTTGCATCAACCGGCAGGTGGCAAGGGACTGTTGCTGGGTGGTTTGCCCGGGGCCGAGCGTGGCCGGGTGGTCATCATTGGCGCGGGCAATGCCGGCGGTAATGCAGCGGCCATGGCGGCCGCCATGGGTGCGGAAGTAACCGTATTTGACCGTAATCGTGAACGTCTCGTGGCCATGCGCAGCCTTGGTAATAACGTCACGGGCCTGTACCCGTACCAGGACGCAGTCAGGCATGCGGTTGCAGGTGCGGACCTGCTGATTGGTGCGGTACTGAAAACAGGTGACCGTTCCCCCCACGTGGTGACACGCCACATGGTCGCTGCAATGCCGGCAGGCAGCGTGATTGTGGATATTTCGGTTGATCAGGGCGGCTGTATTGAGACCACCCGGCCAACCACCTATGAAAACCCGACATATATTGAAGAGGGAGTGCTGCATTTTGCGGTCACCAATATGCCCGGTGCGGTACCTCGTAGCGCGTCACAGGCACTCTCGGCGGCGTTGCTCCCCTTTGTGCACCTGATAGCCCGGGCAGACTGGAAAACGAGTCTGCCACTGGCGCGCGGTATCAATATCGAGGCAGGGCACATTGTGCACCCCGCGTTGAAAGAATCACTTGCTTAAGAAATAAAATCGAATAGAATCTTGGAATTGGCGTAACTACTTATGAAAGAGGGTGATTTTGGCTCAAGCGCGACGTAAAACAGGCAAAACAGCAAAACTGACACACCAGGTAACCCGTGGTTTGCGCGAAGGGGCGTTACTCATTCTCAGCGCACTCGCCATCTTCCTACTGGTATCACTGGCAAGTTATCACCCCGCAGATCCTGGCTGGTCAAACAGTGGCGACGTTGTCCGCATACATAATGCCGGTGGACTGATCGGTGCATGGCTAGCCGACGTGCTGCTGTACTTGCTGGGCTACCTCGCTTATCTGTTTCCTGTCATGGTCGGTTACAGCGGCTGGCTGGTTTACCGCGGTCTTACACCCACGGGAGAAATCGATCTGCATGTGCTGGCAGTTCGCTGGGCCGGTTTCCTGCTAACAGTCGGTGCGGGTTGCGGACTGGCAACACTTGAGTCCGGTAGCAATCATGGGCAACTACCGGCCGGTGCCGGCGGTGTGTTCGGTAACGTCATCGGTAATGGCCTGGTTGATGTTGTCAGTCCTGTCGGTGCAAACCTGTTCCTGCTGGCGCTGTTTCTTACCGGCGTCACACTGTTTACGGGGCTGTCCTGGTTGCTGGTGATGGACTTTATCGGCAAGCACACACTGGTCCTTGCTGACCATGTCGTTGCTATCGCGGGGCAAATACCCGAGCAGCTGGCAACCCGGCGTGCGCGATACGAGCGCAAGGAAGTCATCAAGGCCAGCCAGGAGAAAGTGGCGAAACGCAAACCGGTGCGTATCGAACCCGTTATCAATCAATCTGCACCTAGCGAGCGCCTTGAGCGCGAACGCCAGGTACCCCTGTTTGACCCTCCCCCCAACTCCGAGCTGCCGCCCTTGTCACTGCTGGACGAGCCACGACCTTCGAAAGAGGGGTATTCAACCTCGGCACTTGAAGCCATGTCACGGCTTGTCGAGATGAAGCTTCTGGATTTCAATATTGAAGTGGAGGTGGTTGCGGTCAATCCCGGTCCGGTGATTACCCGTTTTGAGCTTGACCTTGGACCGGGTGTCAAGGTAAGCCAGGTAAGCAATCTCGCGAAGGATATCGCCCGCGCCCTGTCTGCTATCAGTGTTCGTGTAGTCGAGGTGATTCCCGGCAAGTCGGTTATCGGTCTCGAAATTCCCAATGAGCACCGCTCGATCATCAGCCTTGGAGAGATACTGAATACACGGGAATATGATAATTCAAACTCCCCGCTGACACTTGCTCTGGGCAAGGACATTGGCGGCCTGCCGATTGTGGTCGACCTGGCGAGAATGCCGCATTTGCTGGTTGCAGGCACTACCGGTTCCGGTAAATCCGTGGGTATCAACGCCATGATACTGAGCCTGCTCTTCAAGACATTGCCGAAAGATGTACGGCTTATCATGATCGACCCAAAGATGCTGGAGCTCTCGGTGTATGAAGGTATTCCACATCTGCTGACTCCGGTCGTTACTGACATGAACGAGGCAGCCAATGCCCTGCGCTGGTGTGTTGGTGAAATGGAACGCCGCTACAAACTGATGGCCGCACTCGGGGTGCGGAGCATCGATAGCTACAACCGCAAGATAAAAGAGGCCGAGAAGGCCGGCAAGCCGATCCCGGACCCGCTGTTTAAACCGGAAGAAGCGCTGGAAGGCACCGAGCATCCAGTGCTGCAGCAATTGCCCTTTATTGTCATCGTCATTGACGAGTTGGCTGACATGATGATGGTCGTTGGCAAAAAAGTGGAAGAGTTGATCGCACGGCTGGCCCAAAAGGCACGCGCGGCCGGTGTTCACCTGGTTCTTGCCACCCAACGCCCGTCGGTTGATGTTATCACCGGCCTGATCAAGGCCAACATCCCGACCCGTATCGCGTTCCAGGTATCCTCCAAGATCGACTCCCGCACCATTCTTGACCAGATGGGTGCAGAACAGTTACTGGGCCATGGTGACATGCTCTACATGGCACCGGGAACCAGCGTGCCTGTGCGTGTCCACGGTGCCTTTGTTTCAGACCAGGAAGTGCACAAGGTTGCCGGGCACCTGAAAGGCAAGTCTGCCCCCGAGTACATGGCAGAAATTCTTGAAGTCTCTTCTGAACCGGTGCCGGGCCTGTCTCCCGAAAATGGCGGTGGCGGCGGTGACGACACAGAGTCCGACCCGCTTTATGACCAGGCGGTGGCCGTCGTAACCCAGACGCGCCGCGCATCGATATCAGGCGTACAGCGACGCCTCAAGATAGGCTATAACCGTGCTGCCCGCATGATTGAACACATGGAAGAAACCGGCATTGTTTCCCCCATGGAGAGTAATGGCAATCGTCAAGTCATCGCACCACCACCACCGGAAGCATAATGTCCCGTCCAGATAAAATAGTGTACAAAATGATACTGCTGGTGCTGCTGTTCCCGGCGGCTACCCATGCAGCAAAACTGCCGCCCTATGTGACCGCTTTCTTTACCGGTCTGCATACCCTGCAAGCTGATTTCGAACAGCAGGTGACAGACGGTAATAACCGGCCACTGCAGTCCTCACAGGGACATATGTGGATCAAACGTCCGGGGCGTTTCCGCTGGGATTATGAAGCCCCGTATCGTCAGCAACTGGTCGCGGATGGTGAACGGCTCTGGTCCTATGATGAAGACCTGGAGCAGGTTACGGTACAGATGGCCGGCAACGTACTGACCTCGACACCGGCGATGTTACTGAGTGGCGAGGAACCTTTGGAAAACGTGTTCAACATAGAAGAAGTCAATCCTGTCGGTGATGAACAGCACGTGCTGCTGACACCTAAATCGGATGACAGCAACGTCACCAGGATTCACCTGTTTTTTGCCGGGAAAGTACTCACCCGCATCAAGGCCGAGGATAACTTCGGCAACACGACCACCTTCAGTTTCACTGCCTTCGAACGCAATCCGCCCCTGGACAAGGCTGTTTTTATGTTCACTCCACCTGCCGGTGCCGATGTCATCGGGGATGTGAACTAGCAATTCCTTGCAAGCCGGCTCCATGACAGTTTCTTCCGCTGCCTATCGTCCACTTGCCGACCGTATGCGGCCGCGAACACTGGACGCCTATACCGGGCAGTCACATATTCTGGGTGAGGGAAAACCACTGCGACGGGCCATCGAGGAAGGCAATTTGCACTCAATGATACTCTGGGGGCCGCCGGGAACTGGCAAGACCACGCTTGCAAAGCTGTTGGCAGAACAATCCAACGCTGAATTTCTTACTCTCTCTGCAGTACTTGCCGGTGTCAAGGATATACGTAATGCCGTCGCAGCAGCCCGGCAGATCCGTGAGATGGAGTCGCGGCAGACGATCCTTTTCATTGACGAGGCGCATCGCTTCAACAAGGCCCAGCAGGATGCATTTCTGCCCTACGTGGAAGATGGCACGGTAATTTTTATTGGTGCAACAACTGAGAACCCGTCCTTTGAACTCAATAGCGCGCTGTTGTCCCGGGCCCGCACCTACGTGCTCAAACGTCTGGAGCCCGAGGCTTTACGCAGCATTATTGATACAGCCTTAAGCGATGTGGGAAATGGACTGGGTGAGTACCGGCTGGAAATTCCAGACGAGCTGCGTGACCGCCTTGCACAGGCTGCCGATGGTGATGCGCGCCGGGCACTGAACCTGCTGGAGATCGCCTCCGACCTGGCAGAAGAGCGTGATGGCAGACATGTCGTGCCGGAGGCAGTCCTCAATGAGGTTATCGCTGGAGGGACCCGCCGCTTCGACAAGGGCGGCGATGACTTCTACGACCAGGTTTCTGCACTGCACAAGTCCGTGCGCGGCTCGTCACCGGATGCTGCGCTTTACTGGCTGGTGCGCATGCTGGATGGGGGATGTGATCCGTTATATCTTGCCAGACGGGTCGTCCGGATGGCGTCGGAAGATATTGGCAATGCCGACCCGCGTGCACTGACCCTGTGCCTGAATGCCTGGGACGTCCAGGAACGCCTGGGTAGTCCGGAAGGGGAACTGGCCATTGCGCAGGCGGTTGTCTATCTGGCCTGCGCCGCCAAGAGCAATGCTGTTTACAAGGCATATAATAACGCCCGTGCCGATATCAGGAAGACCGGTTCACTGGAGGTGCCGGTGCATTTGCGCAATGCACCGACAAAACTGATGAAGGAACTGGGCTATGGCAAGACCTACCGCTATGCCCACGATGAACCTGAAGGCTATGCCGCCGGCGAGGATTATTTTCCGGAAGGTATGGCAGACCCCGGCTATTACCAGCCGGTACCGCGCGGCCTGGAAATCAGGATTGCAGAAAAGCTGGCCCACCTGCGAGAACTTGACAGAAACTATAAAGGGTAGGGATTCGCGCAGTGTGCGGCACGGTGGTTGATGCGTAATTGCTACCCTGCGTGTACCATTACGTCCATGAGAGATGCAACAAACCAATGACCCGGGTACTGGCCATCGCAGCCGGTGGTGCCGTCGGCGCATTACTGCGTTACTGGACATCAATAGCTGTCCATAGCCGTCTGGGCACAGCATTCCCGTACGGGACGCTGGCCGTTAATGTCCTGGGCAGCCTGCTGATGGGGTTCCTGTACATCTGGCTCATCGATCGTATGGCAGCCGGTCCGGCACTGCGTGCATTTTTGTTAATTGGTGTACTGGGGGCGTTTACGACCTTCTCGACCTTTTCCATGGAAACACTGAATCTCATGGAAGCGGGTCATCCCGCCAGGGCGCTGGCCAATGTGCTTGTCAGCGTTATTGTGTGTGTTGCGGCCGCAGGTCTTGGTGTTCTTGCAGCGAGGCAATTATGAACAATCTGGATGTCACCTATGTACGTGTTTACCTGACAGAAGGAGAGGGCAGTATGGAAGCGTTACTCCGCTGTCTTCACGATGAGGAAAAGGTACAGGGCGTTACGGTGTTCCGTGGTATTAGCGGATTTGGCAAATCCGGAAAAATGCATTCTTCGTCGTTACTGGATATGTCGCTTGACCTGCCACTGGTCATTGAATTCTTCGATGTGCCTGAGAAAGTAAACAATATTCTTGAGCATCTTCGCAACAAGGTTAAACCCGGTCACATCGTCAGTTGGTCGGCAACACTGGTAATTTAATTAAGGAATAACATGCTTGACCCAATACTCTTACGCAGCGACTTGCACGGCACCGCACAACAACTCGAGCGTCGTGGTTTTGTGCTGGATACAATAAATCTGC
>JASJGW010000023.1:0-25047 GCA_033791305.1 Gammaproteobacteria bacterium
CTGCTGCTGGTCTGCACCCTGCTCAGCGGCTTCATCCTGCTGGCCCTGCTGGCCCTGCTGGTCCTGCTGGTCCTGCTGGCCCTGCTGGTCCTGCTGGTCCTGCTGGCCCTGCTGGCCCTGCTGGCCCTGCTGGCCCTGCTGGCCCTGTTGGTCCTGTTGGTCCTGCTGATCCTGCTGATCCTGCTGATCTTGTTGTTGCTGTTGCAGCAGTTTCTCGACTTCAGCCTTATTATGCTCGGCATCAGCCATCCCCGGTTGCCTTGCCAGGGCACGATCATAGGCGGCAATAGCCTCTTCGTAACGCGCCAGTTTTGCCAGTGCATTCCCCTGATTGTAATCGGCATCGCTACCCGCCGATCCCGTGAAGGCATCCACTGCCTGTTCGTAATCACCCGCCAGGTAGGCGGCAGTACCGCGCAAGTCCGGATCATCGGCCAGGTGGGCCGCCTGCCCCGGATCACCAGCCTGCAAGGCGCGTGCAGCCTGTTGGTCCGGGCGCAGCCACAGGTCATCCCAGCCAATAGCAATGGCCGGTTGCGGCATCGAGATCGTGACGCTGACCGTGACCAGCACCATCAACAACCAGCCGCGACGAAACGCCAGTGCAGCCAATGGCAACAGCATCAGGACTATCAGGGGGCCGCGTGACTGCCACACATCCGTGCTGCGATCATTACTTTCGACAACTTCATCCCTCGCGGGTGTAGACTGCATCAACAGGTATTTGATGTCAGCTTCACTGTTGCTAATCGTCACATAGCGACCGCCACCGGCTGCAGCCAGTGCCTGCAAGGCCGGCTGATCCAGCGAAGGAATAACAATATCACCGCGGCTGTCGCGCAAAAAACCGCCGCCGGACACAGGGACCGGCTCACCTGCTGCGGTCCCGACACCCAGTACCGACACACGATAGCCCTGCTGCTTCAGTTCCGTTGCGGCATCGATTGCACGCTGGCCGTCGTAGCCATCTGTCACCAGCAGGATGTCACCCCGGCGCAGACCTGCCTGTCTTAACAAATGCCCCGCCTTTTGCAGACCAAGATCAACACGACTGCCTTGCGAGGGCATCAGGGCCGGTTCCAGCGGGCTCAACAGCGCCCGTATGGTTTCCACATCACTGGTCAATGGCGTCACGACGAAGGCATTACCGGCAAAGACCGCAAGGCCGACCTGCCCGTCCAGGTCGTGATCAAGGATGTCAGCTACCTTGTAACGGGCCCTGACCAGGCGCGAGGGTTTCAGGTCCGGACTCAACATGGAATTTGACAGATCCAGTACCACGACACGTGCTGCTTCGTTACGGAACACCGGCTGGGGCTGCTGCTCCCAGACCGGATCGGCCAGTGCAATAACCGCCAGCAGCCAGCCAGTTCCCAGCAACCATAACGGCAGACGCGAAGCACTGTCGCCAGACCGGATCAATAAATATGGCAACAGTCCCGCATCACACACACGGTGCCAGGCAGTCTCTTTCGCACCTGACTTGCGCAGCAACCACAATAGCAGCAACGCCGGCAGCAGCGCCCAGAACCAGAGTGGTTGCAGGAAATGAAATGTCTCAGGCATGTCCGCCCTCCTGCCCCAGCCGGCTGTACCGATGACTTGTAAACAGGCCGGTGGCACCCAGTGCAAGCAACTGGCTCAGCAGCAACGCTGCACCCGCAGGCCACATGTAGAGTTCACGTATCGGACGGAAGGTCTCTTCATCCTGGCTGACAGGTTCAAACTCATCAAGTAACTGGTATATCTTTTCCAGCCCGGCAATATCCCGGGCCCGAAAATAGCGACCACCGGTTTTTTCGGCAATCGCCACCAGTGCCGGCTCATCCAGCTCGTTATTCGCTACACGCCGTTGCCCGAACAAGCCACGCACTACCCGTTCGTCTGCACCGACTCCGATGGTGTAGATACGTACCCCTTCACTGGCTGCAATGTCTGCCGCCTTCTGCGGATCAACAGTGCCGGCCGTATTGGCACCATCCGTCAGCAGAATGAGCACACGGTTTGCCTGCGGCTGATCGCGCAGGCGCTTAACGGCCAGCCCGATCGCATCACCGATGGCAGTACGTTTCCCGGCCAGCCCGATTGCTGCTTCCCGGAGTTGAATGTTGGTTGTTTTGCGATCAAAGGTTAACGGTGTTTGCAGGTAGGCCTGATCACCAAACAGTATCAGACCAAGCCGGTCACCCTCGCGGCGTTCGATAAAATTACCCGCGACAATCTTCACCGCCATCAGGCGGGTCGCAACCTTGTCGACCAGCACCATGTCCTGTTCTTCCATGCTTCCGGAGATATCCACGGCAAGCAACAGGTCACGCCCACTCACTGGCAGCTGTACCGGTTCGCCGATAAATTGCGGCCGTGCCGCTGCCACGACCAGCAGCAGCCAGGCAAGTGCCGCCAGCAACACGCGCAGCCGTGACCGGGTCGTAACACCTTCGCCAACCGATGCATGCAAGGCCTGGTAAAACGGCAGACGTAATGCAGGACCGTCTGCTTCCGGCGCCCGTGTCAACAGCCTGGCAATAAACAGTGGTAGCGGCAGGATGGTAAACACTAGTGGCAGGGCGAATTCCAGGTTCATGCGGCCGCTTCCAGGTTCTTGCTGATCCACAGGCGAACCAGTGCCAGCAGCTCTTCTGCGGGCACTTCGCTGGTACGGGGCTGGTAGGGACCGGCCTCCAGTATCCGACCAACACCCTGTTGAAATTCACCCTCACCGCCGGTGTCATCCAGAAAGCGCAGCCAGTCCGGTCCTGTCAATGAAGCAACCCGCGTGCGCGCATAACGTCGCAGGGCAACACGCCGCAGCAGGGTTGAAAGTTCAGTGACAAATCCGACGTTATTATCTTTTGTGTAGCGGCTGCTTAGCTGTTCCAGTTCACCCAAAACCCGGCGTTTCTGCCGGTATGCCCGGTAACGACGGAAGCTCCACACTGCCAGTACTACCAGCGCAGCCAGTAGCACGGCAGCCAGCGCCCACCAGCCCGGGGCCGGTGGCCAGAATGCCGGTGGCGGTGCCGCATGAATATCACGCAGATCCAGTGTCACGGCCGCTGTCGGGTTCATGCCGCAACACCCGGTAACGCATGAATGCCCGGATGGGCGAGACCATGGCGCAGGGTCTGCGCAACATCATCGGTGGTTGCTATGCGGTGCAGGTGCACGGCACATTGCTGCATCAAGTCACGCACAGCACGGTGATGCGTTGCAAAGTATTCGATGTAAGCGGCACGACGTGCTGATGAGCGGGTATCCAGCAATCCGGTATGAACGCCATCACTGATGGCGTAGCGTCCGGCTGCCAGTGGTTCCAGTTCGAGTGCATCGACAATCTGGCAGGCAACGATATCATTGTGTTGCCGCAGGTCTTGCAAGTGTCGCCGGCTATCTTCGCTGATTGCGTAAAAGTCACTCAGGATAAACACCAGGCTACCCGGGCGTGCGACCCGGCGCAGACGCAACAGGGCTTCGTTCAGATGACTGGTTTCGGTATTCATCGCACGGCCTGTCATTGCCTGTTCAGGGTCAGTGGCCGTTACCAGTTCCCGGATCAGGCGCAGCACCCCGCGCTGACCGCCTAGCGGGCGAATTTCATGATGGCCACCATTAAACAACAAGGCACCGATACGATCGCCGTTTTGTACGGCTGCCCAGCCAATTAATGCAGCCGCACGTGCAGCAATCACCGATTTGAAGGCACCCCGGGTCGCGAAGAACATACCCGGGCCAAGATCGATCATCACCACCACCGGGCGTTCACGTTCTTCCTGGTAGAGTTTCACGTGCGCGTGTCCGGAACGGGCGGTGACACGCCAGTCCATACTGCGGATATCATCACCCGGCTGATAAACCCGCGACTCCTGATAGTCCATACCACGACCGCGAAAACGCGAGGCATGCACGCCGGTAATCGCACTGCGCGCCGACTGCCGGCTATCCAGGCGCAGATCACGTGCCTGCAGGCGACAACGCACCAGTTCATCACTGCTGGCATGTACCACGCCGGGAGTGGCTGCAATATCGGCCCTGGACAAGCGTGAGGAAGTCTTGCCTTGTCTGAAAAGATCCCGAAGTTTCATCGCCACTCAGGAAACCGGCACTCGCCGGACGAGTTCACGAATGACATCATCCGGGTCAACCCCCTCCGCCTCGGCCTCAAACGACAACAGGATGCGGTGTCTCAGTGTATCAAAGATAACAGCCTGTATGTCCTCGGGGGTCACATAGTCACGTCCCTGCAGCCAGGCCTGCGCGCGGGCACAACGGTCCAGGGCAATCGTACCGCGAGGACTGGCACCGTAACTGATCCAGCGTGCGAGGTCGTCACCATAAGGCGCAGGATTACGGGAAGCGAGCAACAGCTGCACCAGGTACTCCTCCACAGCAGGCGCCATGTGCAATGACAATACTTCCTGCTGTGCACTGAAGATCTGCGCCTGTGTCAGCAATACCATCTCGCTGACATCAGCGAGTGCTTGCGATCGTGCCTGTGCACGAGCCAGATCAAGTATTTTCTTTTCAGCACTGGCGTCCGGATAAGCAACACGCACGTGCATCAGGAAGCGATCCAGTTGTGCTTCCGGCAACGGGTAGGTCCCTTCCTGTTCTATCGGATTCTGTGTCGCCATCACCAGAAACAATCGCGGCAATATATAGGTACGCTGCCCCACCGTGATCTGGCGTTCGCCCATGGCCTCCAGCAGTGCCGACTGTACCTTTGCAGGCGCGCGGTTGATTTCATCCGCCAGTACGAGATTATGAAATATCGGGCCCTGCTGAAATTCGAACTCACCGGTTTGCGGCCTGTACATCTCCGTCCCGGTGAGGTCACCCGGCAGCAAATCCGGGGTAAACTGCAGTCGGTGGAAATCCCCTTCGATGCGCCTCGCCAGCTCCTTGATGGCCGTGGTCTTTGCAAGACCAGGCGCACCTTCCACCAGCAAATGGCCATCGGCCAGCAAGGCAACCAGCAGATGTTCAACCAGTGTCTGCTGCCCGATGATGCAGGTTTCCAGTTCCTCTCTGAGCCGCCCGAAGGCCGCCTTGCAGGAGTTACTCGTGCTGTTTTCGCGCTGCATGGCTATGTCTGTCATGTTCAAATAACCCCTGTCCTTTTTGGTACATTTTCGCCCGTGTGGTGACGCAACAAATAATTATAACGCGATACGGTACTCGCTGTTACCAAACAGAGACAGACGACACCTTTATTAGTTCCGGCCAGCCCCGGCCGCTCAAGAGACAAGGACCTGATTCAAAATCTTCGATGTTAATTTATAAAGCCTGCACATGTTCTGGCGTCATTTTGCAACACGAACACAATATGACACTTGTGACAGTGCGACAATATGCCACATGCCCGCTCAAACAGCATCCTGCTAGCATACTTATTCATAAAAAAATACGACAGCACTAAACAGACAATAAGCACCTTTTGCGGGAGAATAACATGCTGAATAAAAAACACTTTACCCCCGGACAGCTGATCAGGCTGGTTCTGGCAACATTCGTATGCCTGTGCACCAGCGCCCAGGCTGAAGAAGCCCAGCAGCTACCGGAAATAACGGTGGAAGGCGAGGTGGTTGCCAGCCCTGCTGCATACCCGGTAGACCTGGAAAAGGCACCGGTTACCACCCCTGATACTGCTGCACTGCTGGAACGGGCACCTGGCGCCAACGTAAACCGGAACGGCCCTCTCACCGGCATCGCCCAGTACCGTGGCATGTATGCCGACCAGATCAATGTCCTGGTAAACGGCATTCATATCAATACCGGCGGCCCCAATGGTATGGACCCGGCCCTGTCATACGTACCCCGTGCACAGCTTGAGTCACTGGAAGTCATACGCGGCATTGCCCCGGTCAGCTCCGGGCTGGAGACCATCGGCGGAACCATGAAGGCCAATGTAAGAACCAGTCATTTTACAGCCAGTGACAGTTTCAGCCCGGATGTGGATGTAACACTGGGTGGCGCAACGGTTGACTCATCCTGGTCCGCCAGCGGTTTTGGCGCGCTGTCCAACAAGAACCACCGCATGCATGTCTACGGATCCAAAGAAAACGGTGATGACTACGAGATCCCTGGCGGCAAGGTAAGACCCTCGGAATACGACCGCGAGAACGGTGGTATCGGCTACGGCTTCCAGCGCAGTGGCCATGAACTCGGACTGAATTATCGACATAACCGCACGGATGATACTGGTACACCATCACTGCCGATGGATATCGATTATATCGAGACGGATATTCTTGAATCCGAATATGGCGGGACATTTGGTAAATACGATGTTCATGGCCAGCTGTTCTACACTGACGTTGATCACAAGATGAATAACTACGGGCTGCGCAACCCGCCCATGCCCACAATGACCCGCCAGAACAAGGCAACCAGTGACGGCCTCGGCTATCGCGCCGATGTCGGGTTTGCACTGGGCACGGGGCACTTGCTGCTGGGCACTGATGGTCAGTTCGACTCGCACGATGCCACAGTGACCGATCCGCTCAACAACCCGAATTTCCTTGTACAAGCCTATAATAATGTCGACCGTAATGCCTTTGGCGTGTTTGCAGAATGGGAAGGCAGCGTTGCCAGCGACTGGAATATGCAGTTCGGCGGACGTTATACCCGCGTTGAGAGCTCATCCGGAAACGTTTCCCACTTTATGGCGGGCATGAACCCGGCGATCAACACCCTGCAAACCCGCTTCAACACCGCTAACAAGGATAACAACCAGGACAACTTTGACCTGGTAACCAAGCTGGATCATGCCCTGTCCTCGCAACTGAGCTTCAACATCGAGGGCGGCATAAAAAACCGGGCACCGTCTTATCAGCAGCTTTACCTCTGGGTGCCGCTGCAATCCACCAATGGCCTGGCGGATGGTCACAACTATGTCGGTGATATCAACCTGGATTCGGAGACCGCCTACGAGGTCGGCCTCGGGCTCGATTGGAACAGCCCGCGGGTATACGCATCGCCGCGTGTCTTCTACCGCAAGGTCAATGACTACATCCAGGGAACACCCGCCACCGACCCCACCGTCATCATGGTCAGCACCGCCAACGGTGACCCTGATCCGCTGCAGTGGGATAACGTCGATGCAATACTCTATGGCATTGACATGGACTGGGGTGTCACCCTGGGCAGCAACTGGTCACTCGATGGCGTAGTCAGCTATGTGCGCGGCAAGCGCGACGACATTACCGATGACCTGTACCGAATCGCACCGCTTAATGGCAGTGCGACGTTGTCTTATTCCCGGTCGAACTGGTGGGTCGGCCTCGAAGGCGTTGCCTATGCCCGGCAAAACAAGGTCTCAAAGACCAACAGTGAATCAAAATCAAGTGGCTACGGACTGGCGAACCTGCGTGGAGGATTCGAAATGACCCGCAACCTGGTGATTTCTGCCGGCGTCGAAAATATCTTCGACAGGGAATACCAGAACCACCTGTCCGGCATCAACCGGGTAGCCGCCTCGGACGTGCCCGTTGGCGAACGGGTACCCGGTTCAGGCCGCAGTTTTTTTGCTACCCTTCAATATCGCTTCAACTAGGAAGGTCGCAATGTCAGGCAATACCCTGCGCCGGGATGGACTGCGGCATCACCTCCTGGCGTCCACCTGACATTCACAGATTGACGTGAAACTGGTGTAAACTGCCGCGCTACCCGGCGTCTTGAGGTCAATCCGCGCATGAACCTGATCAGTAGTATGCGACATGCCATCCCGATACTTGCGTTTTGTGCTGTTACGCTGCACCTGCCGCCGGCTGGTGCAGATCCCGTCACTAAAACGCTGTCCCGGGGCGAAGACAACATTCGCAGGGAACAGCACACACAAAAAAGCATCGATCAGCTCAGTGATGAGACGCAAATCATGCTCGGCGAGTACCAGACCCTGAGTCGCGAACTCGATGGGTTGACCGTATACAACGACCAGATGCAGCGACTGGTCACCTCCCAGGAAGAGGAAAAGCTGCTGATCGCGCAGCAAATAGAGGATATCGACTTCACCCGGCAGCAGATCGTGCCCCTGATGTTGCGCATGATCAGCCAGCTTGACACGTTTGTCAGCACGGATAGCCCCTTTCTGCTCCCCGAGCGTACCCGCCGCGTGCAACAGTTAACCGATCTCATGGATCGCTCAGACGTCACGCTGGCCGAAAAATACCGGCGAATTCTCGAGGCCTACCAGATCGAACTCGATTACAGTCGTACCCTGGAAGCCTACCAGGACGAAGTAGAGGCCGGTGGCGTCCTGCGTACGGTCGATGTTCTCAGGGTAGGTAGAACCGGTTTGTATTACCAGACGCTTGACCGGCAAAGCGCTGCCTACTGGGACCATCAGCAACAAGTATGGGTGGACACCGAAGCGGCGCAAAGGCGTACGATACAACGTGGCCTGCGCATAGCAAGCCAGCAACTGGCCCCGGAACTGCTCGAGTTACCGGTTGCAGCCGCTGGTGATGGCGATGAATAGGCTGACTGTCACACTATTCCTGCTACTGACCATTCATGGCACGCTTGTCAGTGCCGATCACCCCACCAGCCTGGATCACCTGCTCCGCCAGGTGGAGGAAGCGCACCGGCAGGATGCACGTATTCGCAAGGAACGGGAGCAGCGGTTCCTGCAGGCGCAGCAAGACCAGCAAACCTTGCTGGAAGAACTGCGAGGACAGGTTGCTGCACAACGCGACCGCGGACAGCAACTCAGACAGCAACACACTGCCAACGAAACAGCGCTGCAGACACTGCAGACAGAATTGAACGCCAGGTCCGGGAATCTCGGTGAGCTATTTGGAACCGTCAGGCACACAGCCGGGGACCTGCAGGCACTGCTGCGGGATTCGCTGGTCAGTGCGCAATACCCGGAGCGGGCGGAATGGCTGGATACTCTGGCCAAAAGCAAAAAGTTGCCCGGCATCACCGAACTGGAGCGTTTCTGGCTGCTGCTGCAACAGGAGATCAATCAGTCAGGACAGGTTAGCCGCTTCATGGCCCCGGTAACAGGCACCGACGGCATTACAAACACGCAACAAGTCATTCGTATCAGCGTGTTTACCGCGATAGCGGATGGACAGTACCTGCATTTTCAGCCAGAGCAGAATCGTTTTACCGTGCTGTCCAGGCAACCAACGGGGAACCTGCAAAAAATGGCCGCATCCTTTGCCATGCAGGACCGTGGCTATGCACCGATGGTTATCGACCCGACCCGTGGCGGCTTGCTCAGCATGCTGACACAAACTCCCACACCGGTCGAACGCATACAACAGGGCGGTGCTATCGGCTACATCATTCTCGCAATCGGGCTGTTCGGAATCGTTCTGGTACTGCTGCGGCTCACCGGTCTTGGACGAGTTGCGGGCAGGATGGACAGGCAACTTCGCGAACCCGGGGAAGTGGCTGATGACAACCCGCTCGGACGGGTACTGCTCGCAGCCGGTGACGCCGGGGACCGTGACATCGATGCCATCGAGTTGCTGCTGGACGAAGCCATTCTGAGAGAGACACCGGCACTGCAACGCGGCCTCGGCCTGTTAAAACTGCTGGCGGCCGTTGCGCCCCTGCTGGGTCTGCTTGGCACCGTAACCGGAATGATTCTGACGTTCCAGTCTATCACCCTGTTTGGTACCGGTGATCCGAAACTGATGGCCGGCGGGATTTCCCAGGCGCTGGTCACCACAGTACTGGGACTTATTGTCGCTATACCGCTGCTGTTCTCGCACACCCTCCTTGCAAGCCGCAGCCGTACACTCATACAGATCCTGGATGAGCAGTCGGCAGGTCTCATCGCACGTCAGGTCAGCCATCGTGATTGATCTGCTACGCTGGCAGATAGAAGACGTGCACGAATTTCTCCAGGCCGGCGGTCCGGTTCTGTGGGCAATACTGATACTCGCCGCAGTCATCGGGTTTATTGTCGCTGAACGCTACTGGTTTCTTTTCGGCGTATTCCCCGAGCAGCTGCGCAACTATCAGGGAACATGGCAGGCGCTGCGACAACAGGAAGAAAACCTTGCCAGGCCGATACGCCGTGCGCTTATTTCACAGGCGCGCATAGAGCTGGGACACTGGCTGCCCCTGCTGAAGACACTGGTTGCGCTGTGCCCGCTGCTCGGCTTGCTCGGTACGGTCACCGGGATGATCGAAGTATTTGACGTAGTCACCGTATCAGGTACCGGAAATGTCAGGGCAATGGCATCTGGCATATCTCGGGCTACCCTGCCCACCATGGCCGGTATGGTAGTCGCGCTTCCCGGCCTGTATTTTTGTCTACAGCTTGAACAGCGGGTTGCCGTATCGGTTGAGGGTCTTGCCGACCGGTTGCGCTTTCATCAGGATGCATCATGAGAAGAGCCCGGCACACCGACCAGGGGAATGATGAAACCGATATCAACCTGACCCCGATGCTGGATATCGTTTTTATCATGCTCATTTTCTTCGTGGTGACCACGTCGTTTGTCAAGGAATCCGGTATAGAGGTGAACCGGCCAACCGCGCAAACAGCTGAACAACGCGATCACGGCAACATACTGATTGCCATTACTCCCAATGGGGAGATCTGGATCGACAAACGCCCTGTCGATATCCGTGCTGTACGTGCAGTGGTAGAACGCCTGGTTGCGGAAAATCCGGAAGGGGGTGTCATTATCCAGGGAGACCGTGAAGCACAGATTGGCTTGCTGGTAAAGGTCATGGACCAGGTGCGCAAGGCAGGGATTGTAAACGTTTCGATAGCGGCGAGCCGGGACAAGTGATGCCGGGACTGAGATATTCCGTTTCCGCACTGGCAGGGACTACCGTGGCGATCTCCATGCTTTGGTTGATGCAACTGCTGGTTACCTCGCCGTCACAAAAACTGCCGCTTGCCGAATCGACACGGCTAATCGAATTTGTAAGGCTCAAGCGCGAAGAGAAAATACAACTGAAAGAGCGGACGCCACCACCACCGCCAGAAAAATCCACGCCACCACCCCGGCCCCGACTCGACTTGCACACGGAATCACAGCCGCTTCCACCACGACTGGATCTGGCCATGAATCTTGATATCCCGCTGAACTTTGGTGATGGCCCCTACCTTGGACCATTGGCGGCTGCCGCGCAGGCGGACAGCAGCTTTATCCCCCTGTCCCGGCAGCCGCCCCAATATCCCTACAAGGCAGCTCGCCGCGGCATTGAGGGATGGGTCAGGGTTGCGTTTGATGTCACTACAACCGGCAGCGTTGACAATGTCGAAGTGATCGAATCCGATCCACCCGGGGAATTCGATAAAGCCGCAATCAATGCGGTGTACCGCTGGCGTTTCAAACCACGTATCGTCAATGGCGTGGCCGTCTCAGGCAAGGCCTCGCAGGTCGTTGAGTTCACGCTCAACAAGTAGACATGAACGCTTCTTCACCCCGCATACTGAAGCCATCCGGTCCCGGCCGCGGACTCATCACGGCTCTGCTGCTGGCACTCACGCTGACAGCATTGCCGGTGCTGTTGCAGGCAGCAGGCGGCAAGGCACTTTCGCCCTATGTCTACAAAAAGCTCACTACGATCCAGCAGCAGATAGATCAGGGAACGTACAATGATGCCCTCGTGACCCTGGAAAAGCTGCTTATTGAATCCGGACAGTCTGCTTACGAACAGGCTGTTGTTCAGCAAATGCTGGGGTATGTGCAGATAAGCCGCGAATCCTACCCAGCGGCAATAACTGCCTTTGAGCGCAGCCTGGCATTGCAGCAGCTTCCGGAGTCAACCGAGCAGCACTTGCGCTACAACCTCGGGCAACTTTACCTGGCACAGGATCAGCCGGACAAGGCCATCGCCATTCTCGAAAGGTGGTTCGAGGGAGAAACCAGCCCCCCGGCACCGGCCCATGTATTGCTTGCACAGGCGCTGGCCCGGAAAAAACAGTACCATAAAGCCATTCCCCTGTTACAGAAGGCAAACAGCCTGTCTGCTGAGCCACACGCCGAGTGGTACGAAACGCTGCTCGCCATGCACTATGAACTGCAGTCCTACGGTGACTGCGTTCCGCTGCTGAAAAAAATGATCCGCCTGTTTCCTCAACACAGCCGTTACTGGCAACAGCTGGCAGGCGTTTACATGGCGTTAAATGACCAGGATGCCGCACTCTCTGCACTGGAACCCGCTTTCCGACAAGGCGTACTGACCAGCGAACAGGAACTGTTGCAGCTGGCACAGCTCTATCTGGCCACCGGCGTCCCCTACAAGGCGGCCCGCCTGATCGAGCAGCAGATCGAGCTCGGCAAGCTCGGCAATACGGCGAGACATCGTGAATTACTCGCCCATGCCTGGAGCAGCGCCCGGGAGCGCAAACAGGCCATCAGCGCACTTGAACGCACAATACGGGATGCTGCGAAACCCGAACTGCGACTGAGGCTGGCCCAGTGGTATATCGAAGCCGGAAACTGGCGTGGCGTGACCGAGGTGCTCACCCCCTTTAACGGCAAAGAAAACGACCGTATGACCTCCCAGGCCAGGTTGTTGCTCGGTATCGCACACTTCGAACTGGGTAATACGGACACAGCCCGTGAAGCGTTCAGACTGGCCCGGCAATTTCCGAAAACCAGTCAGCCCGCACAACAGTGGCTGGACTTTATCGATTCACTATCCGCAAACAGCGCCTAGCCCGCATTGCTTCCAGGGGAAAATACCTGTTTCCAGCGACACTACCGGCAAAAGATCAACGTATCCTGAAGCAAGCGATCACCCTGTCAATAGCACTTACCTGACACGCAGAAAATGTAGACTGAACTGCCTGCCACTGTCTGTCCATACGGCACAGGAAGCAAAACCTGCCCGCTGTGCGAGCGACCGGAATTCATCACTCGTGTACTTGTAGGAGTTTTCGGTATGTATGGAATCACCGGCATTGAAGTCGAAGCTGTGAACGTCAATGTTGACTGTCTGTTTGCAGGTGCTGGTCAAATGCATTTCTATCCGCCCTACAGTGCTGTTGTACATGGCATGGTGTTCAAAGGCATCCATATCAAAGTCGGCGTCCAGTTCCCGGTTGGCGCGCTGCAGCAGATTCAGGTTAAAGGCTGCCGTTACCCCACTGGCATCATTGTAGGCGTCCTGCAGCGTTGCATGGTCCTTTTTCAGGTCCACACCGATCAACAGCCCCCCACCCGGCCCGGCAATTCGCGCCAGACAGGTGAGGAATTCCACGGCATCACCCGGATCAAAGTTACCGATACTCGAACCGGGATAAAACATGACCGGCGCTGCCTGTTCCGGAATAAAGGATAATGAAACTTCACGGGTGATGTCTGCGCATACTGCATGTATATCAAGCCAGGGATAGTCTGTTGCAATACCGGCAGCCGCCGACCTGAGATGTTCACAGGAAATATCCATGGGCACGTAGGCCATCGGGCGCAGTGCATCAAGTAGCAGCCTGACTTTTTCACAACTGCCACTGCCCGGCTCCACCAGATAGCAGCCACTGCCAACAAGTGCCTTGATATCACCGGCATGCCTTTCAAGCAGCGCAACCTCAGTACGCGTCAGATAATACTCCGGCTGTTCACAGATCAACTCAAACAGCCGGGACCCTTCCTCGTCATAGAAATATTTTGGCGGGATACTCCTGGGGTGCTGGCTGAACCCGGCGATGACTTCCCGGTAAAAATCATCAGCTTCCGGTGATTCGTTATAAAACCGGTATTCTTCAGCGGCCGGCGTTGTCATGTTGTCCCCTCATTTATCAGCACGGTAAATACTCCGGCTCCCAGAAAGTTGCGTCAATACGTTTTTCAAGCTCGTCATCCGTGGTCTGCTCGGCCAGACCCTCAGCCTGTGCCTGCCGTGCAACAACAACCGCAATGCGGCGGCTCACATCCCGTATATCTTCAAGTGATGGCAATAGGGCCGCCTGTGGATCTGTCAGTGCCGGCGAGCATTCACTCAAGGCCACTGCTGCTGCCATAAACATGTCATCAGACACACGCCGGGCATTGACAGCGAGAATCCCCAGTCCCAACCCGGGAAAGATGTAACTATTGTTGCACTGCGCAATCGGGTAGCTCTTGCCTTTATAATTGACCGGCTCGAAGGGACTACCGGTGGCGATCAGTGCCCGCCCGCCCGTCCAGCGAATCAGGTCTTCCGGGACGGCCTCGGCTCGTGAAGTCGGATTTGACATCGGAAAGATCATGGGCCGGCTGGCATTGGCCGCCATTGCCTTCACAATATCCTCGGTAAACAGCCCTGGC
Organism: Gammaproteobacteria bacterium; assembly: GCA_033791305.1. GTDB lineage: Bacteria > Pseudomonadota > Gammaproteobacteria > UBA9214 > UBA9214 > UBA9214. Next base: position 14,226 of record JASJGW010000023.1, read on the forward strand.
TGGGCAGACACACCCACCAGGATGGTCGGTTTTGCCTGCTGTATAACATCCATCAGGCTGATACCGGCTGCTGCATTGCCAGCCCAGGCCTCGACACGTTCATAGGGCTGTACCAGCTGTTGCTGACCGGGTGACAGGCCGGACATCCTGTCGTGCAGTAATCCCGGTCGGGCCACCATAAAGAAGCGGCTGCGTGCTTCCGCCGCGGTGATCCCTTCCGCTACCATGGTGGCAATCATCTGCTCTGCAATACCGCTACCGGCTGACCCGGCCCCCAGAAAGGCAACGTTCTGATCACACAGGCGTACGCCGGCAACCTTGACGGCCGACAGCAAGGTACCCACGGCGACCGCGGCCGTCCCCTGAATATCATCATTGAAGGCACACAGCTGGTCGCGATAGCGCTGCAGCAGGGGCGCTGCGTGGGTCTTTGCAAAATCCTCGAACTGCAGCAGGACGTTTGGCCACTTGCGTTTTACTGCCTGCACAAACAGTTCCACGAAATCATAGTACGCCTGGCCGGAGATACGCTCGTTACGCCAGCCGATATACAACGGGTCCGCGAGCCGTTCTTCATTATTGGTACCGACATCAAGAATCACCGGCAGAGTCATGGCTGGAGCAATGCCGCCACAGGCCGTGTACAGGGACAGCTTCCCGATCGGGATACCCATGCCACCGACACCCTGATCACCAAGACCCAGTATGCGTTCGCCATCAGTCACGACAATGACACGCACATTCTGCACCATGGTGTTATCAAGCATCTCGTCAATACGGTCACGTTCAGGGTAGGCAATGAAAAGGCCGCGCGCACGCCGGTAGATTTCACTGAAACGCTGACAGGCTGCCCCCACCACCGGCGTATAGATGATCGGCAGCATTTCGGTCAGGTGATTGCTCAACAAGCGGTAAAACAGGGTTTCATTGGTATCCTGCAGGCTGCGCAGAAAGATATGACGCCCCATGTCCGTCGATTTTGTCTGGTAAGCCTCGTAGGAGCGCTGCACCTGTTCGTTCAGTGTTTCAACATTTGGCGGCAACAACCCGAGCAAACCCAGTCGCCTGCGTTGCTCTGCTGTAAATGCCGTGCCCCGATTTTGCAGCGGCCACTCCAGCAGGTCAGCGCCTCTTTTTGCCAGTTTCATCAGTGCCTTGTTCCCGTGTGTCTGTAAAGGCTATAGTCATTACACCAATCAGTAACATCAGTATCCTGATATAACGTGCTGGCATGACCGCAATTTATCATTTTCCAGAGACGAGCTAACGTTTCAGGCCGTTAAGCCCCACGAAACTGCCATTGTTGTTCTCCGCCAGCTTGCGCATGAGTGCGGCATAACGCACGGCATTCCGCGGCAGTCCGCCGGAGAAATCAAACAGGACAGGAAAACCCACGGCATGGATGCGCACCCGTGTCCTGCCGGACCGGTCTGCACGGTTCAATTGCGTGACGGTATCCAGTACTGTCTGGATCGAACCGCGCGCAAAATCATCGCCAAACACATATAAACTGATGCGTTTGTCTTGTGCGTGGAAGCGCCGAATGGCTGCCTCGATCCCCTCAACCGGACTGGAATTGGAAAAGGGTTCCCAGCCGGCGAGCCGCTTGATGATTGCCTTGCGCCGTGCGGAGGTATCCGGTATCCATTTGTGCTGGTACTGGGAGAACATGTAATCCCCCATATCATTCATCACCTGGATACCTTTTACCTGCGGGTAGATATCCAGTACCTCGGTCACTTTTTTCAGTACCAGCGGCCAGGCATGCTGCTTCATGGAGCCGGAGGTATCGATGATGAAAATAATGTACTCACTGTCAACCGGTACACCGCCAATGGCCGAGCGTGCGCGCGGACGCTGGAAATCAGCACCCAGCAGGCGACGCATCTCGGCGGTCATGCTTTGTCTGGCCGAGGACAGTTTGCCTGCTATGGTCGACTGGGCATCATGTTCAATGCGCGTACGCTGATACTCGCCACGCACCGACGCTATATCACCCTTGAGGCGCGCCAGTTTCTCCCTGAGCTCCGAAAGCTGCTGCTGTTTGCTGGTCAGATCCCGGTTGAGTACGATGGTCTCCCCGCGTATCTGAAACAACTCTGCTTCCAGCTGCTGCACCAGACCGGTTAAGTCAACCGCCAGTCGCTCGATGACATGTGGCTCGGAAATCTTGACGATCACCAGCAGCAGGATAATTGCACCAAACCCGCAGGACACCACGTCGAGAAAAGACATGTTGAAAATATCCACATCGCGGCGTCTGCGTTTACTCATGGCCAGTCACGTGCCGGTGTCATGAATGAACCCCGCGTATCAATTGCGAGCTTCCAGTAGGCCGCAGCGGCGTAGGCATCACCTTCCATGGGTAGCAAAATGGTATTGACCGGTATCCCCGAAGACAGTGACCGTACTGCCGACTCGAAGTGCTGCAGGCGTTCAGCTGCGGATACCGTGGTACCTGCCGGCTTGTTGCTCCCCTGCGTCGGCAGGCCATCGGTCACCAGCAGGATATTATCCGGTTTGGGTGACAGCTTCTTGACCACCGCCAGCGCCTGGTAGAGGCTGGTGCCGTCTGCCGGGAGCAGCTTGTGCAGTGCACTCACCGCTCCATCGACATCCGTGCGGTTTGAGGCCTGCAGCCATTTTCCGTCCGAGCCGGAGATGACTGGCTGTGCGCGGGTATTAAAGGCATACATCTGAAAACGCGAGGTCGTTGGCAGGTTACTCACCAGCCAGTCCGCCGTTGCCAGTGCGCGCCGCCACTTGGGCGCCTTACGCTTGCTGGCGTTGTCCATATTGCGGCGCCGAATGACGTTGATAATGGTTTCATCAAGCATGCTGGCTGATACGTCTATCAGTATCAGCACACGCTTGCCGCCAACCTTCAGACCAGTCAGATACTGGCGGTCACCCTCCCCCTTGAACGCCCGCACCTTGTCACCGGCATCAGGCGCCACGGTTGCCTTGCTACCCTGGCGCTGCTGTTCGGTTTCAAGTGTCTTCAGCTCGGATGATAATTTATTGATGTGCTCACGACTTGCCTGTGTTTCGTTTTCCATCCGGGCGATCTGGAGCTCAAGCACCTTAATGGTTTCAATAATACGTTCGGATTCCCCTGTGGCGATGACCTGCTCCTGTTCAGCCACCTCCACACTGTTGCGCGCCATGACCAGATCATCCTGCCCGAGCAGCACTTCCTGCTCCAGACGTATGACTTCCGAACTGAGGTCTGCAAAGGTTTCGTTGCGCGCCTTGACAGTATCCGCATTCAGGATCAGGACCAGCAGCACCACGGCACCAAAACCGCAGAACATGATATCGAGAAAAGACAGGGAGAAGGCTGAAACCTGGCGGCGCTTCATGACAGTGGAATACGTCTGGACAACTCAGCTCTTCAGGCGCCTGATAAACCAGTGATCGATATACCGTTCACTGTCAAACACCAGCCGTTCCTGCAACAACTGTAACTGGTGAATAAAGAACATCAGAACAATACTGATGACCAGCGCAATAAAGGTTGAATTAAAGGCCACTCCGAGGCTTGAGGTCACGCCGCTGATATCACCTTCTACCGCACGATGGGCCTGCCCGAGCGCGTCACCGATTCCGCGTACCGTACCGATAAACCCGACCGAGGGTATCGCCCAGGCAATGTAACGGATAATCGACAGCTCAGATTCCATACGGTCACCCTCCGACTCGCAGATATCACGCGCCGCGGTAGAGACGTCCTGTACATTACGGGTTGCAGCAAAACGCTCGATTGCTGTCGACAATGCCCGTGGCAACAGATAGTTCTGCATATAGTCCGGCAGTGACTTCAGCCGGTTTACCAGATCGCGGGTATCCTCGGGTCCGATGGGCAGGTCTTCCGGCAGGCGCAGCAGGTTCTGGTCCAGCAGTTTCTGCTGTCCGAGAGTTCCCTTGCCCTTGAAACCGAGAATGGCAAAGGCCCAGAGCATCAGGACAAAACAGCTCTCCTGTTCATAGTCCTTGATCACCACATAGAACGAACGCTGTTGCACATATTCAGGATTTGCCTGCATGTTGACAGCCTCCTGTGCCAGGAAGTCATTTGCCTGCGGTCGTATCAGCGTGACGTACAGGGCATGCACCAGAATAAACGCAATCAGCAGCGTAAAGACCTGGTAAACAAGTTCAACGGGAAAACCCTTTCTCATGATGTAATGCCCTGTTAAGCCGAGTACCGGTTGTTACTTAAATAGCCCCGGAATACACGAAAGAATAAATGCATTCATAGGTAATTTCCGCGTCTTTCCATGGATTGCGTGGCCATAAAATATCTTTATCATAACGAACCTGCCTGAAAGCTATATATCGGCCGGGAACGAAACTGCACTGCCGGCACCCACTTTTTCAGTGGGGGTAAAAGTTGCTGCAGGTGGACTGGATTTCCTGCTGTTGTTGCTATCCGCCTGCTTTTGTGTGACCGCCTGAGTGGGCGGCTGTTGCTTGTCCGTAGCAGTCGACAAGGCCTGCAGATTACCGGCAAACAGCAGACCCGACAGTACTAAAAGTAATATTCTAAACATAATTCTGATCCTCTATCACTGACAGTGTTAGACATTACTGCGCATAGCGCGCAATCCGGAACCCCAGGTCAGGACGTGGCACACGGCTGTAGTCACGATAACTCAAACGCAACTCCCCAATGCTGCCCTGGCGCCAGCTTGAATCCCGCACCACGTGGTGATCACCGCTAGCCGGACCGACCGGATCGGTAACCAGTTGCTCTGCCACACCAGGATAAACGGCATAATAATCATTCATCCATTCCGCCACATTGCCGCCGAGATCATTGAAACCCGCTGGCCGGGCAGCAAAACTGCCAACCGGCGCAGAGCCACGATAACCATCATTATAGTCGGGTACGGCATTGGCGAGTGTATCGGCGATATTGGCATCTGCGTAATTGCCCGCCTTGCCGGTCGGCGGGTAACTGCCCGTCCATGGATAACGGGCCAGTTCCTGCCGGCCAAGCTTGCGTGCCACATAGGCCCACTCCGCCTCCGTTGGCAGTCGGTAACCGGTGGTCGCCGGCACAGTCGCCACCATTTTGCCGCCGCTTTCACGGTAGGCCATCGGCAAGCCGTCTTCCTTGCTGAGCCAGTTGCAGTAGCGCGCCGCATCGTCCCAGCTGATATTCACCACTGGCTGCCGTTCACCGTCAAGGGTGGCCCCTTCCGCACTCCCGGAACTATGTGCAGCCTGGTAGCGCCGGTATTGTCCATTGCTGACCTCATTGACACCCAGGTAAAAAGGCCGTGTCAGTTGCACCAGGCGAGCACTTTCATTCGCACGACGGCCTGCTTCTCGACGTGACGCACCCATGCGGAAACTGCCTGCAGGGCGTAGCAGACGCAGTATCTGCCCGGCGGCCGTCGTTAGCGTTGCCGGTGTTGCAGCTGCCTGCTTGTCTGTCGTGGTTTGTGAAGCCGTCTTTAATGTTATATCAACATTTTTACTGACGCCGGCACGCGGTGTCACCGTGAGCCGCTGTGAGACATAACCCGGTTTACGGAATTCGAGGGTATGTGCCCGTGTCGTCAGGCTTAAACGCCGGGTAGCCTTACCAGACAATTTGCCATCCAGTACCAGGGTCGCGTCTGCTGGATGTGCCGTCACAAATACCACTCCATATTGAGGCGACAGACTGACCTCCAGTAGCCGCTCCTCTTCCGGCACCAGCTGCACTGGCTTGTCCACCGACTGGTATCCCGGACGGGTCAGCCGTACGCTATGTTTTTTGCCGGATTCAAGTAGCAGCGTTGCCGGGGTCGTTCCGTAAAAAGCCCCCCCCACACTAACTGTGGCGCCTTCGGGGGTACTACTCAGAACCAACTTGCCATCCGCGGGCGGCAGCACAATGTCATTCAGTGATACCAACGTACCGGCAGTAAAGTCCTGCTGCACGGTGATCGGCTTGTGATTTTCAAGTGATAGCACCAGCGAATGCTGGCCTTGCATAATCTCGGTTTCAAGTGGCGTAACACCCAGCGGTTCACCATCAAGCCGCACCACTGCACCGGCAGGCTGACTGTCCAGCTGCACAGTGGCCCAGCCAGGTTGCAGGCGAAAGGTGAGTTCCTGCGCCTGTCCCAGACCGATGATATCGACACGTTCGCTTACCGGCAGGTAACGATCGGTCTCGATACGCACCAAATGATTGCCGCCGGGAATTTCGGTAATGGCAGTCGCAGCCGTCGCTACCTCCACCGCATCGACAACAACCCGGTAGGCAACCGGCGGTTCCAGCAGGATACTGACATAACCGGGCAGCGCCTCCAGTTGCAGCCGGAATTCCTGCAGCCCGCCCATGTTCACTGTCAGCGTTTCCTGCAAGGGACGGTATCCCTCCAGGCTGGCAGTAACAGTATAGCGACCGGGTAATGCCAGCAGGCGATTGCCAACAGTTACTGCCGGTGGAAAGCCCTGCAGGGATTGCGTAGCCGGCGCAGGCGTAATGGTTACCACCAGCGGCGTGGCCAGCAGCACAAACACCGTTGCCAGCAGCAAGACAATGAACACAACCAGCGCGGCCCAGTGCCAGTTGCGCTGTCCGCCGGGTGCCGGCGTAACGGTGACGACTTCCGGGATCGCACGTTGGGAGGGTGTTCGCAGCGGCGGCCCCGAAGGCGGGGGCTGGTCCGGAGGCACAAGTATCGCTGTGGCAACATGATGCTGCGTAGCAATGGATACCTGGTCCCCCTGCACCCGCCAGTGCAGCACGGCATCACCCGCCTGCACCTCATCACCCGACTTCAACCATGTCGAACCGGTCAGGTGTTCATGATTGTGAAACAGCTGCACACTGTCATCCGCAGGCTGGATATAGACATGCCCCTCTGACAGCGCAATATGGGCAATGACAGCTTCTGCAGGGACACCTGGCATGACAATGTCACCACGTGACATACCACCCACTGTCAGTGGCAAAGCCGCTTCATCAAGCCGGCTCTCACCACGCGCATCCAGGATAACGAAAACGCGACTCAAATCTGTTCCTCACAGCTAATCTGCAAAGAAGCTGCCGAGCTCCCGGGGTTTACCGACAACACCTTGCGCACATCACGGTAGCCGTTGCGGGTACCTACCACTGTATAATTGCCCGGCAACAGTTCAAGGCGATGACGGGTAAACCGTCCCAGCTTGCCAACGTGATAGATAGCAACCTCAGTCTCTCCATCCGAACCGAGGCTGACAGCAACCGGTATGACGGCCTGCGCCACCAATTTCTGCAATGCAGCGATCTTGCCTGCCAGTACCGGTTCATCAGCAGGCGCGGTGCTGGCCGCAGACAGCAACTGCCGTGCGTTCGCCAATGGATCCGGAGAGAATATACGTCCGGGCTTGTCGAGGTAATGATCAAACTGGGCATGCAAGGTCACACGTTCCCGGGCGCGTGCCAGCCCATCTTTTGCAAAACCGGCACTGCTATCGACCGACTGTGCTTGCGCATAGAGATCGGCTGCCGCCTGCCAGTTCTCGGACGCCACCTGCGTCGCCGCTTCCCGCCGCAAGCGCCCCAGGCGCGCCTGCTGACGCGCCTGTGCCAGGCGTTGCTGCGCATCCGCTACCACCACAGCATCCGGTTGCAGTTGGGCCGCTACTTGCAGCGCCTTGCCCGCTGCAGTTAGTTGCCCGGCATCCAGTGCCATGAGTGCACGGCTCATCGCATCCCGGAAAGCCGTTAGTTCCTGTTGTTCCGTCACCCGCCGGAGAGCGTCAATGGCCGGTTGATACTCGCCATCCTGTGACACCGCCTGCTGGTAGGCTCGCAGTGCAGCCGGGAAATCCTCACCGCCCTCAGCCCGTTCACCCGTGCGCATAGCCTGCAACACATCCGTACGCACCGCCGCTCTGGCGAGCCCCCGGGTCGCTGCGGCATGCTGCGGTTCAATATCCAGAACCTGTTCAAACTGTTCTACTGCCGACTCAACAGCATTGCCTGTCAGCGCCTGCTCACCCGCTGCCAGTGCCTTTGCCAGTCGCGCATCACGCCCACCGTACAGTTGTTCCAGAATCTGCAGGGCACGGGCGTAGTTTGCAGCCGCAGCAACGAATTGCCGCTGTGCCAGCAGACGGGCACCGGTATCGGCGGCGGCTGCAGCCTCGCTCCAGTCCGGCTCGCCCCAGCGCGGCACATTTTCCAGTTCGAGTTTTGCACGCAACTGTAAATAGGCCTGCATTGCCTGGTTGGCCGCGGTGCTGGTAGCCGTGGCGTTCACAGCCTGGGGGCTCGCCAGCGGCGTAGTCACATCGGCCGGCACCGATGTTGCTGCCCCGGTTTGGGGCTGATTGACAAATCCTGGCAACGCAAAAATGACGAGTAGTCCCACGACCAGAACAGCCGCCAGTGACAACCACATCCAGCGAAAGCTTTGCGTGTCATGAGCACCCGGGGGCAGCGTGCTCCCCGGCGGGCGCAATTCTGTTTTCAAAGCTGTTCCCGGATACTGTTTATCTGACGCCACATATCATCGCTCTCAGGAACCGGAGAAACCGGTTTCAGCGGCGTAAATGCGTTTTAACAATGCCCGCCATTGTGCGTACTGGACCTCGGCTGAACCGGTCAACTCATGCACCTCGCCCTCCACCTCCACCACCAGTGGCCGCGCCTCTGAAGAGAAGGATTCATCCAGCTCTATAATTGCGTCCCTATGGATGTCAGTTTCCGCACCTATATCAAAACCTGACTTGATGGCATACGCACCACCCAGTATCAGCGAATCGCGCAACACCGAGGACCCGTAGTTACCATTATTGGACGACTCAACCACAATGGCACCGATAATGGCTGCCACGCCCAGTAATTTGCGTTTCAGCGCATCATTCTTTACCTTGCGCAAGGCGGCTGCCTCGTCACTGCGTGCCTTGCGCCAATCGTTGTAGGGACTGTCCATTTCCCGGGAAAAATTATCAAAGTGACCGTTCAGTGTATCGATCAACAGGAAGTCCCGGTCACGTATTGCCAGCACCCGCCCGAGCATCGGGTCATCGGCTGCCGGCAGACGCACTATGGAGTAGCGTCCCTTGCGGTCAAGCGCGAGGTAACCGTCAAATGCCTCCGGTGACAGATCCACGGCAAAACGCAATTTGGCCACCTGCCGGATGGCAGTAATGTCCCTGGCCGTCAATGACTGACGGAATTCAGCCAGGTCATTGGCAATGGTATGGTAGAGCGAATGGAAGACATCACCGCCTGAAGAATTTCTTCGCTGGTACGCATCGACCTCGATCGTTTCCTCGTAGTTCCGGCTGAACCATTCACGGCCGGTTGCATCAAGGGCCGTGATTTCCAGTTCCAGCTCATCACCATTCGATACCAGAATAACACCGCGCACCAGCAGTTCACTGCCTTCTGTATTCTGCGGCACCACACGCACAGCACCCCAGTAACCGGTGGACTCCATGGTAATACGCAATTGCTCCGGCATGTAACGCGCCTCGGCCTCGCGGATATCCATGGACAGACCCATGGCCTCTTCCTCATCATCCGGCAACTCGCCCGGATCAAACAACTCAATCCACACATCAAGCAATTGCCCTTCAGGTACTTCAACAACCGCCTTGTTCAGTGGCACATTGCCATCCACATCACGACCGGTCCCCAGCGTGCTGCAGCCGGATACCAGTGCCGCGACCAGATAAACAAGCAATAAAAGACGTAGCCTCATCGCAGTTAGTAAATCCCTTCCTTATACTTGCGATATTCTTCCCAGAGTTTTTTCTTTAACACCGGGTCGGTCTCTTTCTCGGCTGCCTCCCGTAACTGACGCGCAACCACATCATCATCGTTGCCATCCGGTGTGCCGGGCGGTGCTCCGTTATTACCCTGGCGCTGTGATGAACCCGGCCCGGTGCCGGCACCATAGGTGGGACTGCCACCACTGCCGTCAGCCATTTGCTCATCACCCTTTCCAACAGCATCACCCGTACCGGACTCACTACCCGCTTCACCCCCCGCTCCATCTCCCCCCTGCCCGCCACCACCAGCACCCCCGTCTGCATGCGGTGTGGCAGCCTTAATGCGTTCCTGCTCACGTAACAGCATTTCGTCGAACTCACTCATATCATTGAATAGCTCGGCATCCAGATCGGCAGTCTTCTCGGCGCCGGTCTGTTCTTTTGACAGGTCTGTGGGCACCGGGGCAATCAGCACAGCGGGCGCGACCGGACAGGAAATATCGGGCGGTGCCGGTATGCCGCTAGCGGCCAGTGCCACACAGTCTTCGGCCACTTGCCGGTGTAAACGTGCCACGTAGGCAGCGTAATCGACCACCTCCGCACCCTGCAGGACACCACGCTCACGTCGGGCATGGAAATCATGCTCGGCCTCCACCAGGGCAGCATAATCACTGCGTAATTGCTTGAGCAGCTCACTGGTGGCCGCACTGGCTGTGGTCGTTGACAGCAGCAGAAGGCACACAAATAATTTTGTAAATTTCATCTTTTCACCCATGTGTTCCGCATTAACGCGTTCAGCAAACTGGATAGATTCAGTATAACCCGTCATTGACGCAGCATAAACCAGCCAGCCTGTACCGGTACTGCCAGCGCTCCATGAAACGCACCCCCTGCAGACCGACAAAACCGGGCAGAGTTGAGCTACAACAACAATTGCATTACTGTTTTGAGTTATAATTCCCGTACTATGAATAGAGCTGCCAAATGTCTGCTTGTCACACTCCTGGGCATGTCTGCCCTGTCCTGCCTTGAAGACGAAATCGTGATCACGATAAACGTCGAGTCCGAACAGAAGATCTCGGAAACACCGGGCAACTTTGAGGGTGAACTGACA